>NZ_JALDVV010000002.1:0-239770 GCF_023110375.1 Streptococcus mitis
ATGGGACTTTTTTTCTACAACAAAATAGGCTCCATAATATCCATAGGGGATTTACCCACTACAAATATTATAGAGCCTTGATTTTCATTGAGTATAAGATCCAATAACATCACAAAAAGAAATCAGGTAATCCTAGTGACTACCTGATTTTCTATGTTTTAGGCATTTTGCCAATTCTCTTGGTCTTCTTTAAAGCGTTTTAGGAGATCCAAGCCTTCTGGTGTGATATACCCTTCTTCTTGGGCTAGGTAGATGAGTTCACTGTAGTTCGAAAGTGTCACAAGTTTGACACCTGCATCTGAGAAGTTCTTATCCGCTTTTGGCAATTGATAGCTGAAAATCGCTACAACACCGAGAACGTCAGCTCCTTCGCGTTTGGCTGCTGCTACGGCCTCGAGAACAGAACCACCCGTTGAAATGAGGTCTTCAACCACTACCATTTTTTGACCTTGAGCTACACGGCCTTCGATTTGATTACCAGCACCGTGGTCTTTTGGTTTGCTACGGATGTAGGCAAATGGCAGATTCATCTTGTCAGCAATAATAGCTCCGTGTGGAATCCCTGCTGTCGCAGTTCCTGCAATGACTTCTACCTCTGGAAAGGCTTCTTTGATGGCTTCCACAAAGCCATTTTCAATTAGGGTACGAGTTTCTGGATAGGCTAGTGTCACACGATTATCAGTGTAAATCGGTGACTTGATACCAGATGCCCAAATAAAAGGCTCCTCTGGTTTGAGGTAAACGGCTTGAATTTTCAAGAGGTGGCTAGCGATATCTTTAGCAAGTGTCATGGTATTCTCCTTTTATTTTTCTAATCTAGTTCTTTAATTCCAGTCCTGTGTCCATTCATCCTTGATGGCATGATAAGCTGCAACAGGATCCTCAGCTTGGGTAATGGGACGTCCCACTACAATATAGTCACTACCGATTTGATAAGCATCCGCTGGCGTCATCACGCGTTTTTGGTCTCCAACTGCAGCTCCGGCCGGACGAATGCCCGGTGTCAGACAGATAAACTCTGGATTGGTGGCCTGCTTGATGAGTTGCACTTCCTGAGCCGAGCAAACAACACCGTCTAATCCCGCTTCAGCTGTCTTCTTGGCATAATGAATCACAGACTCTTGCAGGCTGGTTTGGATATTTTGAAAATCCTGCATCTGAGTTTCTGATGTTGATGTAAGCTGAGTAACAGCAATCAATTTAGCTTGACTTCCAAGACCTTCACGCGCAGCCTTCATCATCTCTACACCACCAGCCGCATGAACATTTGTCATATCCACACCAAGCTGAGACAGGACCTTCATAGCTGATTTGACTGTATTGGGAATGTCATGCAACTTAAGATCCAAAAAGACACTGTGCCCCAGGCCTTTCAAGTAAGACACAATCTCAGGCCCCGTTGCGTAATAAAGCTCCATCCCTACCTTTAGATAAAGGCTTTCTTCTGCTGGAAAAAGAGCTAAAAATTCCTTGATCGCCTCAAAACTAGGAAAATCAAGAGCAATGACTGGACGATGTTCTCTCATAGGTTTCTCCTTTTACCTTTGCTAGTGAGAGAGTCTGGACACAAGAAGCCACGAAAAAAGGAACCTGCCAACAGCAAGGTTCCACGAAAAATGGGTAGTCTCCACCCTTTCACCGTCTAACCTTAGCTGCCTCTCTGGACTGCTTTAAAGGTTTTTTACTATTCTATTATTTCTACTAGTACTTGTCAAGTAAAAACATGGTCACTAAAGAACTATGAGAGAAAAGATAAAGCCTAGCGGCGCGATGAACGTCGGGTCGTTTGGTTTTGATTGCCCTCTTCCTCCAGCTTTTTCCTTTCCTCTTCTAGTTTATTCTGCTGTTCTTCCAGTCTTTTCTTCTCTTCCTCTTTTTGTTTCTTCTCAGCTTCCTTAGCCTCTTGTTTGGCTTTTTCCTCAGCCTCCATAATTAATTTATCCGCCACTGTGTAACTGTAAATTCCAGCTTCCATGTCAATCACACTCGGTTCTGACAATTGTGGCTTAATCTTACTGTAATATGGCAGTTTCTTACTCATTTCAGAAAGGGGAACCAAGACCTCGTCCGAATCATTCATAGTCACTCGAATTAAATCTGATGTGACCTTGCTTGGGGCTAGTTCCACCTTTTGGATAGCCGCCTTGAGTTCGGGACTAATTTGAGCAAGTTCTGACGTAAAGGTCTTGATTTGTTCGCTGTCATTAAAGAGAACTGATATATAAGTTTCTGGCAGACTGACCAAACTTACCGAACTGGTCTCAAGCTGACCACTTGAAAGGATTGGATAATGACTTTCTCCAGAAACATAGTAGGCTACAATATCATATTCCTTGACCTTGATTGTAAACTTGGTTGGAAATTGATAGACAAGCTGAGCTGATTCAACCCAATAGTTAGACTTGATCTGCTCTTCATATTTTGCCTTATCTAGCAGAAGGTTAATCGTATAATCCGAATCCTGAATACCTGAAGCCTGTCGAATATCATCAGCTGTAGTTTGCACTGTTCCCTCAACACGAATATCCTTCATGGTCGCATAAGGACTGAGCAAATAAGCAGAGACAACCAATAAAATCAGACTGAGAAACAAAATCGAGATAGCCCGCCAGATATGAACTCCTGGAATTTTCGGTTTGACCGGTTTTTCCTTTACAGGCTTTTTCTCTATTTTTTTATCCTGTTTATTCTGTTTCTTTGGCTCTTTGGATTTTGGTTCTTCTTTGGGTACTTCTTTTTTAACGTCTTCTGACTCTTCTACTTTTTCTTCAGACTCTTTCTTAGCTGATTTTGAGTCTTTTGAATCAGATTCACTCTCTTGCTCCTCGGTTGCATCTGACTTTTCAGATTTTGAAGCCATTCGAGTCTGTCTTTCCTTTTCCTTCTCCTCAGCTAGGGCCGCCTCTTCCTCAGCCTTCTTTTTTAGATATTCTTGGTTTCGTTTCTGCCATTCTGATAACTCTTTAAATTCTTCGAGGATTTCTTTGCCCTCTTTTTTCTTATCTTTTGACATTTACTTTCCTTATGATAAATCTTTTTTCAACAATTGATAAAAATCTGCTAGAGATTTCAATTCCTTTGAAGCCTTCATCTTGGCTTGATAGTCTTCCTTGTGACTTAGTAAGTGAGAAAGCTTCACTTCTAAACTGTCCAAGGTCAAATCGCTTTCTTGAAGCTCTTCTGCATAGCCTTTTTTTACAAAGTAAGCTGCATTCTCAATCTGGTCTCCACGACTAGCTTCACGACCAAGTGGCACAATAACATGTAATTTTGCCATGGCCAAGAGCTCAAAAATCGTATTAGCACCACCTCGTGTCACAACTATATCAGCCAATTCCATCAAGGGTTGATAGAGATTGGTCACATAGTCAACACGAAAGAGATTTTGGCTCAACTCGTTCAGGCTAGAATCTCCAGTTAGATTGATAATATTGTAGCGTTCTGTCAGTTCTTTCTTATGGTCTGTCACCAATTGGTTAAAGACACGAGCACCTGCAGAACCACCGACAAACAATACAGTTGGCAATTGGGGATTAAAGTGGGTTTGAATATCCACCAATTCATCGGGTTCTGGATTTTTTTGATCTGAAACCTTGGTCACTGCTCCCACATGCTCAACCTTAGTCAAACTTGAAGCTTGCTCAAAGGTTGAATACATCTTCGTCGCAAATTTATAGGCGATTTTATTGGCCAAGCCCATAGATAGGTCCGATTCGTGAATAAAGACTGGCACTCCTGACACACGGGCAGCGATAACAGGCGGCACTGAGACAAAGCCTCCCTTTGAAAAAAGAGCCTGTGGACGAAGTCGTAACATGATAAAGAGCGACTGGACAATTCCCCAGCCAACTTTAAAGACATCCAGCATATTTTGCCAAGAGAAATAGCGACGCAATTTCCCAGTCGCAACGGAGTGGAAGGTGACATCTAGACCTGACTTGAGGATTTCTTGGTGCTCGATGCCACGTTTATCTCCGATATAGTGGACTTCCCAGCCATCTTCGATGAACTTGGGCATTAACAAAAGGTTGAGGGTCACGTGTCCAACCGTCCCCCCACCTGTAAAGACAATTTTCTTCATATTATTCCTTTAACTCCGCTACTGTGTCGATAAAGAGGTCGCCACGTACTTCAAAGTTAGCATACATATCCCAGCTGGCATTGGCTGGACTGAGAAGAACCACGTCTCCTTGAGTCGCAAGCTCGTAGGCCTTGCGGGTCGCATCAGCAATATCAGTCGCATCCACATAAGACACACCAGCCTTATCTGCTGCTCGTTTGACACGTTCGGCAGACTGACCGAGGATGACCATCTTCTTGAGTCCAGTAATGTCTGGTACCAATTCGTCAAACTCATTGCCACGGTCCAAACCACCTGCAATCAAGACCACCTTGCTGTTGTCAAATCCTGACAAGGCTTTTTGGGTAGCCAAGATATTGGTTGACTTGCTATCATTATAGAATTTGACACCCTTGATTTCATCCACAAATTGGAGACGGTGTTTGACACCTCCAAAGGCTGAAAGAGTTTCTTTGATGGTTTGGTTATCCACACCACGAAGCTTGGCTACAGCAATCGTCGCAAGGGCATTTTCCACATTGTGGCTACCTGGAACTCCGATTTCATTCGCTGCCATGACCACTTCTCCACGGAAGTAGAGCTGACCATCTTCCAGATAAGCTCCATCAACCTTTTCCTGTGTTGAGAATGGTACAACTGTAGCTTGTGTTTTAGTAGCTAATTCTTTTGCCAAGTCTTGGTTAAAGTTCAAGACAAGGAAATCATCCGCTGTCATCTTGTTCTGGATATTCCACTTGGCTGCTACATATTCCTCAAAAGAACCATGATAATCGATATGAGTTGGCATGAGGTTGGTAATAACCGCGATCTCAGGATGGAATTCTTGAACGCCCATCAATTGGAAAGAAGAAAGTTCCATAACAAGAGTGTCCTTGTCTGACGCAGTTTGGGCCACTTGACTGGCAGGATAGCCGATATTTCCTGATAAGAGACCATGTTGGCCAGCAGCAGTTAAAACTTCCCCGATCATCGTCGTTGTGGTCGTTTTTCCATTAGAACCAGTAATACCAACAATCGGTACTTCTGAAATCAAGTAAGCCAATTCCACCTCAGTCAAGACTGGAATACCCTTTGACAATGCCTTTTCAATCATGGGATTGCTGTATGGGATACCTGGATTTTTCACCATCAGAGCAAACTCTTCATCCAAGAGTTCCAAAGGATGACCGCCTGTGATGACCTTGATCCCTTCTTCCAGCAAACTTTGGGCAGCTGGATTGTCCTCGAATGGTTTCCCGTCATTTACTGTCACAATGGCACCTAGCTTGTCCAACAAACGAGCTGCAGATTCACCAGACTTGGCCAAACCTAAAACAAGGACTTTCTTATTTTTAAATTGATCTATTACTTTCATGTCTCGAACTCCATTTCTACTCTTACTATTTTACCATTTTTATGGAAATAATTCTAAACGAAAATGCTCAGATTCAGCATTCTAACAAGCAAAAAGAGAGCCGAAACTCTCTTCTTTATCTTTTTTTACTTTTATGGACCGACATGAGGGTAATATCTCGCAAGCTAAAGTATGCTAGGAAGAGCATGGCGATTGCGATAAAGAATTCTGTCGGTAGCTGAAAGATTTGCAGAACAGACAACATCAGCAAAATCAAAAGTGCTACGAAAGCAAAGACGACAAGGACGATATTAACTGTCCCTTTAATGCTTTCTGGTGTCGCAAATACATAGAGTAGTAATAAGAGGATTCCTATGATTAAATAAACCATCTTTATCTCTTTCTAGCTCTTATTCAGCTGATTTTTTCTTCTTGTTAGCTTTCTCACGCTCTGCCTTGTTAAGGATTTGTTTACGCAAACGGATAGACTCAGGCGTTACTTCCATGTACTCATCATCGTTCAAGAACTCAAGAGACTCTTCAAGCGTCAAGATACGAGGTGTCTTGATAACAGCTGTTTGGTCCTTAGTAGCTGAACGGACGTTGGTCATTTGTTTTGCCTTAGTGATGTTAACTGTCAAGTCGTTCTCACGAGAGTTTTCACCGATAATCATTCCTTCATAAACCTCAGTACCTGGGTTGACAAAGATCGTACCACGTTCTTCGATAGACATGATTGAGTAAGTTGTAGCCTTACCAGCATCGATAGAAACAAGGGCACCACGGTGACGACCACCAATTTCACCTGGAATCAATGGCAAGTATTGGTCGAAGGTATGGTTCATAATACCGTAACCACGAGTCATTGACAAGAACTCAGTTGAGTATCCGATCAAACCACGCGCTGGAACAAGGAAGACCAAACGAGTTTGACCATTACCAGTTGAAATCATATCCAACATTTCACCCTTACGTTCAGAAAGGCTTTGGATAACAGATCCTTGGTATTCTTCTGGAGTATCGATTTGAACACGTTCAAATGGCTCACATTTAACTCCATCGATTTCTTTTACGATAACCTCTGGACGAGATACTTGAAGTTCATATCCCTCACGACGCATTGTTTCGATAAGGATTGACAAGTGCAATTCTCCACGTCCTGAAACCGTCCATTTATCTGGTGAATCAGTTGGGTCAACACGAAGGGAAACGTCTGTTTGCAATTCTGCCTGCAAGCGTTCTTCTACCTTACGAGAAGTCACCCATTTACCTTCTTTACCAGCAAATGGTGAGTTGTTGACCAAGAAAGTCATTTGAAGAGTTGGCTCATCGATGTGTAGGATTGGAAGAGCTTCTACTGCATCTGTCGGAGTAATGGTTTCACCGACAAAGATATCTTCCATACCTGAAACGGCAATCAAATCACCTGCTTTGGCTTCTTGGATTTCACGACGTTCCAAACCAAAGAAACCGAAGAGTTTTGTAACACGGAAGTTTTTAGTTGTACCATCTAGTTTAGAAAGGGTAACTTGGTCCCCAACCTTAACAGTACCACGGAAGACACGACCGATACCGATACGTCCAACGAAGTCGTTGTAGTCCAAAAGTGACACTTGGAACTGCAAAGGCTCATCAGAGTTATCTACTGGAGCTGGGATATGGTCGATAATCGTGTCAAAGATTGGTGCCATCGTAGCTTCTTGGTCAGCTGGATCATCTGACAATGAAGAAGTTCCGTTAATAGCTGAAGCATACACCACTGGGAAGTCAAGTTGGTCATCATCTGCACCAAGCTCGATGAAAAGTTCCAAGACTTCGTCCACTACTTCTGCTGGACGAGCTGATGGTTTATCGATTTTGTTAACAACCACGATTGGGACAAGGTCTTGTTCCAAGGCTTTTTTCAATACGAAACGAGTTTGTGGCATGGTTCCTTCGTAGGCATCTACGACTAAGACAACCCCGTCAACCATTTTCATGATACGCTCAACTTCTCCACCGAAGTCCGCGTGTCCTGGAGTGTCCATGATGTTGATACGAGTTCCGTTGTAGGCAACAGCTGTATTTTTAGCAAGGATGGTAATTCCACGCTCTTTTTCGATATCGTTTGAGTCCATAGCACGCTCAGCCAATTCAGTACGTGCATCAAGCGTTTCTGATTGTTTCAATAATTCGTCAACGAGGGTTGTTTTACCGTGGTCAACGTGGGCGATAATCGCAATGTTACGGATATCTTCTCTTAATTTTGTCATGATTTCCTCTATAGTATTCAAAATTTATTTTCTAACTGAACGATTATACCATATTTTCAAGTAAATAACATAACTCAAGCAAGTGTAAATGTTTTCACTCTGCTTTTCTTTTCACGTCAAGCCTTTTCAAAGTATACAACTTATGATAAGATAGGCACAGTATGCGTTTAGATAATTTATTAGCCCAAGAAAAAATCAGCCGAAAGGCCATGAAACAAGCACTTCTCAAAGGGGAAATTCTCGTCGATGGTTGCCCAGCTCGCTCCCTAGCCCAGAATATCGATACAGGACTACAAGAACTTCTTTTTCAGGGCCGAATCATTCAAGGTTATGAGCATACCTATCTCATGCTTCATAAACCTGCTGGTGTCGTGACAGCCAACAAAGACAAGGAGCTTCCAACCGTTATGGACCTCCTTCCACCTAACATCCAGTCTGACAAGCTCTATGCCGTCGGTCGACTGGACCGAGATACGACAGGCCTTCTCCTTTTAACAGACAACGGCCCCTTAGGTTTTCAACTCCTCCATCCCCAATACCATGTCAATAAGGCCTACCAAGTTGAGGTTAATGGACTCCTGACACCTGACCATATTCAAGCCTTTCAAAAGGGAATTGTCTTTTTAGATGGCACTATCTGTAAACCTGCTAGGCTAGAAATTCTATCCGCAAGTCCTTCCCTCAGTCAAGCCTCTATCACCATTTCAGAAGGGAAATTTCACCAGGTTAAGAAAATGTTCCTCTCGGTTGGTGTCAAAGTAACCTCCCTCAAACGAGTTCAGTTCGGTGAGTTTACATTAGACCCAGAACTAGCAGAGGATCAATACCGTCCCTTGAACCAAGAGGAATTGAAAATCATTAAAAACTACTTAGAGAAAAGTGGATAAAACAAAAAAGCTTTCAAATAAAGCTTTTTTGTTTTACACTACTTAATTCATAAAATTCATAAAAGAATCAATCCTAAAACCCAATTAATTACGGAAACTACAATCCCTACAATAGCTATAATTTTTTCTGTTTTATAGTCTAGTCCAGATTCTTTTTGAAGTGAGTTAGCATACAATAAACTGGTAATACCTAAACCAATACCTCCCAACGGAAATAACAAACCAAGAATAATCGACAAGATACCCACAAAAAGTGGATTTTTCTTCTTTTCTTTCATGTTCTAAGAACTCCTTAAATTTTATACAAATTAATTATACTATAAAACAATAGCTTCATCCTATCATTCGACTAATTTGGAAATAAGGTTAGCTAGTCTTCACTTTCCCTTTCCAAGAATCCAAACCATAAGAAAGGATATAAATCTCAGTAAAACCTTGTTTTTTCAAGTAAAGGGCAGCATTTGTAACTCGTTGCGCACGTTGGTTTTCGTAAAGAAGGACAGGTTTATCCTTACGAAGAGCTGCAAGACTAGTTTTCAACTGACTTGAAGGAATATTGCGTGCACCAAGGATATGTTTTCTGTGGAATTCTGCTGGGTCGCGCAAATCAATCAATTGACCCGTACGAATCAAGGCTTCAAACTCCTCATTGTCTACAATTTTAGCCGCACGGCGAATACGAAGATAGTTAAAGCCCATCCACGCCAACATTGCTAGTATAAGTGCCCACAAAATCCAAGTAACCATTAGTTCTTTTCTCCATTTTTCTCAATATAATCCAATTCTACCTTGTGCTCTCTGCGAAGAACTGCTTCTGCCTCTAGATAGTCCAATTTGTCCATCAACCCTGCATCGTAAATCCGAGAGAGTTCCAACTTCATCAGTTCAATATCATATAAGCGTTTTCCCATGTAAACAATAATACCAAATCGTTTGAGGAATTGCTGCACATCATAGAATGTTTTCATAAGACTCATTCTAGCAAAATTTTGTGTTTTTTTCAAGAAGAGAATCACACACTCCCCCTGATTTTCCTATCTTCTTTGGCGATTCTGACGCAAGTGTGGTACAATAAAAACATGAGAATTCAACAATTACATTATATTATCAAAATCGTCGAAACTGGATCCATGAATGAGGCAGCTAAGCAACTCTTTATCACTCAACCAAGTCTTTCCAATGCTGTGAGAGATTTGGAAAATGAAATGGGCATTGAAATCTTTATCCGCAACCCCAAGGGCATCACCTTGACCCGTGATGGGATGGAGTTCCTCTCTTATGCCCGTCAGGTTGTCGAGCAGACCCAGCTTTTGGAAGAACGCTATAAAAATCCTGTCGCCCACCGCGAACTCTTTAGCGTTTCCTCCCAGCACTATGCCTTTGTAGTCAATGCCTTTGTTTCTCTACTCAAGAAAAGTGATATGGAGAAATACGAGCTCTTCCTTCGTGAAACTCGTACTTGGGAGATTATCGACGACGTCAAGAACTTCCGTAGTGAGGTCGGTGTCCTATTTTTTAACAGCTACAACCGTGATGTTTTAACGAAAATGCTGGATGACAACCACCTGCTGGCTCACCATCTCTTTACCGCGCAACCGCATATCTTTGTCAGCAAGACCAATCCTCTGGCAAAAAAAGACAAGGTGAAACTGTCTGATTTGGAAAACTTCCCTTACCTCAGCTATGACCAGGGGACGCACAACTCCTTCTACTTCTCTGAAGAGATTCTATCGCAGGAATACCACAAAAAATCTATCGTAGTCAGCGACCGTGCTACCCTCTTTAATCTCTTGATTGGTTTGGATGGTTATACCATTGCAACAGGTATTTTGAACAGCAACCTCAACGGAGACAATATCGTTTCTATCCCACTGGACATTGACGATCCCATTGAGCTGGTCTATATCCAGCATGAAAAAACCAGCCTATCTAAGATGGGCGAACGCTTTATCGACTATTTACTAGAAGAAGTCCAGTTTGATAGTTGAGAAATGATAAGAACCAATATGTAGGCCAGCAACAACCTACGCATTGGTTCTTTTTATTTATAATTAAAAGTCTCCCCTGCCAACTTATCAGCTAACTTAGGAAAGAGGGTATAAAACTTATGGGCTAAGTTCAACAAAATCGGAAGATTAAGTTCTCGTTTGTTTTTTCCTATAATCTTGACAATCTTTTTAGCCACTGCATCTGGTTCTAGCAGGAAGCGGTCAACTGATTTAAGATAGGTGCCATCTGGGTCAGCCTGGTCAAAAAATCCTGTACGGATTGGTCCTGGATTGACCGTCGTTACATAAACACCGTAGGACATGAGTTCGAGACGCAGAGCATTTGAAAAACCAATGGCTGCAAACTTGGTCGCTGAGTAAAGGCTGGACTTGCCAGTAGCAATCAAACCTGCCATGCTGACGATATTGATGATATGGCCTTTTCGCCTTTCCTTCATACGAGTCGCAAGGCGACGAGACAGATTCATCAAAGCAAAGGTATTGACCTCGAACATCTGGTGAATATCTTGGTCAGAAATCTGGTCAAATTCCTCAAAAATTCCGTAACCAGCGTTGTTAATCAAGACATCAATCTTACCATAACGGAAATAGAGGTCAGTTACCAGAGTTTCTAGGGCTGAATCATCGGTAATATCGATTTCAATCAATTCTGCATGGGGATGATTTCCGTAGAGTTGGGCTAATTTTGCCTTATCTCGACCAAGCAAGATGAGCTGGTCTTCTGGCAAAAGTTTGACCATTTCTTGGGCTAGACCACCGCTAGCTCCGGTAATGAGAATAGTAGGCATACTTATCCTTTCTGTGACTGCTAGATTTCCACTTCTTCCAAGTCTTTGACTACATGCACATTTTCAAAAATTGTAGCCGCATCTTTCTTGAGTTTGCTGATATCTTTTGAAAGGAAACGGGCACTGATATGGTTGAGCAGGAGTCGTTTGGCACCTGCTTCTACTGCGACCTCCGCTGCCTGCATATTGGTTGAGTGACCATGATTACGGGCAATTTTCTCATCGCCTTTGCCATAAGTTGATTCATGGACCAAGACATCAGCATTGACAGCCAGACGTACGCTGGCATTGGTTTTGCGGGTGTCACCTAGAATAGTGATAATTTTACCAGGACGAGGAGCTGAGATATAGTCTGCTGCCTTGATTTCAGTACCGTCTTCTAGGACAACATCCTGACCGTTTTTGATTTTTCCAAAAAGCGGGCCAAATGGGACACCAGCCGCCTTGAGCTTTTCAGCATCCAGCGTTCCTTCAAGGTCCTTTTGCATGACACGATAACCAACACAGAAAATAGTGTGGTCCAGCTCTTCTACATACACCGTAAATTTATCGGTCTCAAGGATTTTCCCAAGGGAATCTTGGTCAAACTCATGGAAATGAATGCGGTAGGGCAGACGAGAACCTGACACACGAAGGCTGGTTAAGACAAATGACTTGATTCCCTGAGGTCCATAGATTTCCAAATCTGTCTGCTCTTCATTGGCTTGAAAGGCACGGCTAGAAAGGAATCCTGGCAAGCCAAAAATATGGTCTCCATGCAGGTGTGTAATAAAGATTTTACTGACCTTACGTGGTCGAATTGTGGTCTCCAGAATGCGATTTTGCGTACCTTCTCCACAGTCAAAGAGCCAAACTTCGTTAATCTCGTCCAAAAGTTTCAGGGCGAGACTTGAAACGTTGCGGGCTTTAGAGGGCTGACCAGCCCCCGTTCCTAAAAATTGAATATCCATTCGATACTTTCTAATTAATCAATATATAACATGGCTGTGCGGTTTTCCGATCGGAAATAGCGCTTGCCAGAAAAAGCAGTAGCTTCTTGCAGTAAATCCTCTTGGCTGTAGCCTTTAAGACGCTTACGACCATCAGCCAAGCTTTCTAAATCAGTCAAAGCCGTGAGACTCTCCACGCTAACAACTTCCTCATCCCCGACATCCTTCATGTAAATCTTTCCAGACTCTTCAAAGACTAGTTGATGAGGAAAAATTTGCGCAATCTCAAAGAGCAAGTCTTCTGAAATAACCTCTTCATTTTCAGAGAAAATTCGACCCAGACCCTCACTCTCATAGCAAAAACCAAAGGATTTACCAGACAGATTAAGGCGAATAAAAGGCTTGTTTTCTAGGGTGAAACTTGGCTCAGTATTGTAAAGATTCAGTTCCTGACTGAGTTCCGCAAAATAATCCGTAGCAGCCTCCGGACTCTTTTTCTGGTATAGCTCTGCAAAGTAGGCATTGACCACACTTGGCGGAGGAGTAATGAGTACCAACTGCTCTTGTTCTGTTTTACCAGTTAGAAGTTGATCCAGAAAGACCTTATCCAGATTTGTATAACCTCCATACTTTAGAGCCAAAGTTTTAATATCAGTCATAAAATTCTTCTAACCTCCATTTATTTTTCTCAGAAATGTAGCCTGTAATAACTTCTCCATCATCTTGGTAGTCACGATCTTCCAGAATCGCAACACTTTCTAAATCATGAATCTTATAGGATTTTGAAAAAGGCACGCGCAAGGTAAAACTCTCAAAAATCTCCTTGATTTTCTCTAAAAATAAAGCCTGCAAGTTCTCACGACTATCCTTAGACTTGGCAGAAATGAGAGCATAGGGCGTTTGGGTCGGCGTGAAATCCTCCACCAAATCTGCCTTATTGTAAAGGGTCAGGCGAGGAATATCCTCCATGTCCAAGTCTTTCATAATAGACAGGACTGTTTTTTCATGCTCCTCGTGATAAGGATTGCTGGCATCGATGACATGAACCAGAAGATCCACATGCTTGCTTTCTTCCAAAGTTGACTTGAAACTAGACACCAACTCTGTCGGTAAATCTTGGATAAAGCCCACGGTATCAGTTAAAGTCACCTGTAGATTGCCCCCTAGATGAATACTCTTGGTTGTCGCATCTAGAGTCGCAAAGAGCTCGTCCGCCTCATACTGGGTCTTACTGGTCAAGGTGTTCATGATAGTTGACTTCCCAGCATTGGTATAACCAATCAAACCAATCTTAAAGGTGCTTGACTCCAAACGTTTTTCTCTGACTGTGGCCCGATTTTTCTCAACCACCTTGAGCTGGCGCTCGATATCCGTGATTTGGTTGCGAACGCTACGACGGTTCAGCTCCAGCTGGCTTTCACCTGGACCACGGGAACCAATTCCCCCTGCCTGACGACTAAGCATAATCCCCTGACCAACCAAGCGAGGCAAGAGATATTTTAACTGAGCCAAATGCACTTGGAGTTTCCCTTCATGACTTCGAGCTCGCATAGCAAAGATATCCAAAATCAACTGCATACGGTCAATGACCTTGACACCCAGAATTTCCTCCAGATTGACATTTTGCCGTGGAGTTAAACGGTTGTTGACAATGACAGTGGTAATCTCTTCTGCATCCACCATAAGCGCAATTTCTTCCAACTTACCAGAGCCGACGAAGGTCTTGGAGTCATACTTTTCACGTTTTTGTCTATAACTATCTACAACGACTGCTCCAGCTGTCTTGGCTAAACTGGCCAATTCTTCCATAGAGAGATCAAAATTGTCCATGCCCTGCAATTCCACACCGATGAGCAGGACGCGTTCCTCTTTTTTCTCCGTATCAATCATCTAAAAACTCCTCTATCTGGCTTAAAATGCGGTCTTGCACACCAGATTCTCCAATCTGATAAAAGGTGACCTGCATGCGATTACGGAACCAGGTCAACTGACGCTTGGCAAAACGACGGGTCGCCTGTTTGAGACTCTCACTAGCTTCCTCCAAGGTTTGCTCTCCACGGAAATAAGGAAAGAGTTCCTTGTAGCCAATTCCTTTAGCAGCCTGCACATCAGGGTAATGGTCAAAAAGCCACTTAGCTTCATCCAAAAGCCCAGCCTCAAACATTAGATCTACTCGGCGATTGATACGCTCATAAAGCTGACTGCGCTCATCGTCCAAGCAGATAATCAGCGGTTCATACAAGGTCTCTTGATTTTCCAAATCCTGACCAAAATGGGCAATTTCCAAGGCACGCATAGCACGACGACGATTAAACTGGGGAATTTCAAGACCTGCTTGCTCTACCAGATGGGCTAACTCCTCATCTGAAAAAGATTCTAAACTAGCTCGATAAGCTAAAATTTCCTCATGTGGTATCTCTCCACCGAGATGATATCCTTCTAGTAGACTCTGTATGTAAAGCCCTGTTCCACCAGCGATAATGGCAAGCTTGCTACGGCTGTGAATATTCTCAATAGCCATCTTAGCTTCTGAAACAAAATCAAAAGCCGAGTAAGACTCGGTTACCTCTCTAACATCGATTAAATGATGAGGAACAGCTGCCTGCTCTTCTGAACTAGCCTTAGCCGTCCCAATATCAAGTCCTCGATAGACTTGTTGGCTATCTCCACTAACCACTTCGCCATTAAAACGCTTGGCCACTTCAATGGCAAGGGCTGTTTTTCCAACAGCAGTCGGTCCAACAATCACAATTATTTTTGTTTTCATCTTTTTTCCTTGAAAAATTCCCATTTTTTCGTTACTATTATTATAACACAAAAAGGTCAGTCAGAAAAATGTGACCTCTTAAGGGGGCTGGCTGATTAAGAAGATAAAGGAGGAAGACTCATGGCTAAAGGATTTGCTAAAGGTCTTGTAACAGGTGTCGCAGGAACTGTCGCTGCCGTCGCAGGTGCGGTATACGCATTCAAAAAGAAAGTGATCGAACCAGAAGAGCAAAAAGCAGCTTTCATCGAAGAAAACCGTAAAAAAGCAGCTCGTCGCCGCGTATCACGTTAAAAAACAAAAGAAGTTGGGATTTATTTTCTCAACTTCTTTTTTCTATTCTTTTAAATAGCTAGGTCAAACTTCAACTGCGGCTTGACAGGGTCATAATCCACCAACTCAAAGTCCTCTGCTTTGATATCAAAGAAATTAGTCTTATCTGGCACATTCAAGACCAAACGTGGTTGGCAGTTTGATGGCTCACGACGGAGCAATTCCTGAGCTTGTTCAAATTGATTGTCATAAATATGAAGATTGTTGATAAAGTAGAAGAACTTCCCAATCTTCCAGCCAAAATGCTTGGCAATCATCATTTGAAGAGCCACATACTGCATAGCATTGATGTGGTGGGCCACCAGCATATCGTTAGAACGCTGGGTCAAGGTCGCATCCAGATAGATTTCTCCATCAACACGGCGGACATCAAACATGGTCTGAAAGGCGCATGGGAGCAACCCATCTGTTTCTTCGAAAGCTTGATAATCCCAGAGCGAGATGATATTACGACGATTCCAAGGATTGGCTTCCAACTGCTTGAGAAGCTTATTGATGATATCGTGTTTCTTAACAACGGCACCATAGCGCTCACCGATGGTTCCTGTATCTCCCACTTCCCAGTCATTCCAGTAGTGAACATTGTACTTGCTATTCAGTACTTCTAAGCTATTAGACTGATCTTGGTAAATCCAGAGCACTTCCTTTATGGCTGATTTGATTGCAATAGGACGTAAGGTTGTGATAGGAAATTCTCCCTTGGCCAAGTCATACTCGGCAAATGCACCCGTTACATACTTGGAGTTAGCAACAGTTCCATCCTTATACTTAGGACGTGCCTGCTCAGAAAAGACACCGTCTTTGAGGATTCGTTCAATATTTTCTTTAAAAATCGTATCTGCTTTTGTCATTTACTCTCACCTCATTTATTGTCCTAACTAGTATAGCATAAAAAAAGCTTTTCTACATGCTCAGATAATCAATAGCTTTCTTGTATTTTTCAAATCGTTCCAGATTCTTTTCAGTAATTGTAGCTAGTCTAGATAAATCTGAATTATGTTTCAAATCTGCTAATTTGACACAACGTGCTATAGGATTCGATTTAACAAGTTCCAAATATTGTTGATAATCTTGTCCCTTTTTCTTGGTCAGTACCTGCACTGCAGTAACAACAGTCTCTGGTAAACCAGCCAATATTAGTTCTTCTGCTGTATAAGGGCTATCTTCAAGAACATCGTGCAATAGAGCGACTGCCTTTTCTTCTTGCGTATCGACCAGACTTGCTACAAAAAGAGGGTGTTTGATATAAACTACTCCAGCCTTATCATATTGTCCCTCATGTGCTTTTTTTGCGATGGACAAAGCTAATTCAAACATGGATTGTTCTGACTTATTCATTTAAAATCTCCTTTCTAAAATCAAAAAGTTAAGAGTTATATTTACAATTATGATCTTGAAAAAGAGCCTGATGAATCACCAAGCTCTGTCATTTTTATTTTATTGCAATACAAGTGATGCTGCTCCGATAACTCCAGCGTCATTTCCTAGAGTTGCAAGAGCTAGTTTAGTAGTTGTGCGTACTTGTGGGAAGGTATTTTCATCGTAGACTTTTTGAACACCTTGTAGAAGGAATTCTCCCGCAGCTGATACACCACCACCGATAACGATTGTTGATGGGTTTAGGATTGAGCCAATGTTAGCACAAGCGATTCCCAAGTAACGTGAGAAATTACGGTAAACGATCAAAGCAAGATCGTCTCCTTCTTTTGCCAAATCAAAGACAGTCTTAGCGGTTACTTCTTCTCCATTATCAATCAAGCGTTTCAAGGCTGCATCGCCTTCGTATTCATCGGCATAGCGACGAGTCAAGTTGACAATCCCTGTTGCTGAAGCGACTGTCTCAAGGCAACCTTTCTTACCGCAAGTACATGCGATTGGTTGATCAAAGTCAACAGTGATATGACCAAGCTCACCTGCTGCACCAGCAACACCGTGAAGCAATTTGCCTTCAGCGACGATACCGCCACCAACACCAGTACCGAGTGTCATAAATACAACATCTGGTTGGTTATCACCAGCCCCCATCCAACGCTCACCAAGAGCAGCTACGTTGGCATCATTATCGATGAAGAATGGAATACCCAAGGCCTTTTCAATCTTCTCTTTAATTGGTTGAAGGGTTTTCCAGTTGAGGTTGTAGGCACCGATAACAGTCCCTTTTTCACGGTCAACCACACCTGGTGATCCCATCCCAATTCCTTGGAAGTCCGCTGCTGCCAATCCAAGCAAGTCCAAACGATGCTGAATAGACTCAATCATATCATCTACGATATGACTTCCCTCATCCAAAATATTAGTCTTGATAGACCATTTTTCTTGGATTTCTCCTGCTGTTGTTAAGATTGCAAATTTGATAGAAGTTCCACCAAGGTCAATCCCAATAATCTTTTGACTCATCATATTCTCCTTTTTTATTATGAATTAATTGAAAATGCTTACAGATATAGTATAACAAAATTCACTCATTTATGCAAAGGTTTGCATTAACTTTCTAGATTTTATCCTTACTTATGGTTTCCATAGACCTGAAGCATCTACATAGTAGCGGCCTCCATCAACTCGCTCATTTTTAGCCATTTTACCATCTGATTTCAAATAGTAGTTTCCTTGCCATGCATTGCGAGCATAAGAACCATCTGATTTCAAGTAATACCAGGCTTGATAAGAAGAGTCATAAACCCACTCACCTTGTGCCATTTTACCGTTTGATTTAAGGTAATAAGCTCCTTGCCATGCATTTTTTGCATAAGAACCATCTGATTTCAAATAATACCAAGCTTGATAAGAAGAGTCATAAATCCATTCACTCTGTGCCATTTTACCATCAGCTTTCAGGTAATAGCTTCCCTGCCATGCATTTTTCACTGGATTTCCATTTCCATCAAAATAGTACCAAGAACCGTCCTGCTTAACCCAACCACTTGCTGTGGATGAAGTTGTATCAGTTTGAGTTGTAGCCGCTTGTTTTGCTTTAAAAGCACCCTTAGGAGCATTTTTCAATTCGCAAGCCACACCATCATGATCGCGGTCTAACTTGGCAGAATAACCAGGTTCTCCCTCGTGAATATCTGCGTATCCATTCGCCCAAGCTTCTTTACAACTAGAAAAATGAATGTTTTCTTCTGCTAACACAGGTTGTGAAAACAAGGCTAAGACTGGCAAGGTAGCCAGACTCATTTTTAAAAATAGACGTTTATTCATTTCGTTCTCCTATAACGATGTTATCGATTTCACTATTATTTTATCAAACTTATTTCAGCAATTCAAGAACATTTGTGAGCTTATCCTTCAAATAATTCCGAACTTCTTTCCAACTCTCTGCTGACTGCCCTAACCCGTGTAAAAATATCAGTTTCACCTAGCTCTCCTCAAGGCTTAGTTTATACAAGCCTCTCACTCCATTACAGGCGTAAATAGCTTCTGCTTGGACTAAATCTGCCAATGTCAAGATTTTCTCTTCTACTTCTCCTGTTTCCAGCAAATGCTGACGGTAAATTCCTGGTAAGATTCCAAGTCGGATAGGCGGTGTATAGAGTTTTCCAGTGATTTTCAGAACCAAATTTCCGATAGAGGTTTCAAGTAGCTCTCCAGACTTATTGTGATAAATCTTCTCTTGTTCCCCTAAGCTCAAATGCGGTCGGTGAGTCGTTTTGAAGTAGGTAAATGCTTGTTGCAAATTGGCTTCCTGCAGACAAAGTTTGGCCTGACAAAAACTTGGACTGAGGGGTGTTAATACTCGGCGTTCGACTTCTATCTCTCCAGACTTGCTGAGAGAAATACGCAAGCGGTAATCTTGATTAGCATCACAAGTCTGACACTCTGCTTCAATCTTTTGTCTCAAAATTTCTGGGTCAAAAGGATAAGCAAAATATCGACTAGCTTTTCTCAGTCTTTCCAAATGTTGATCTTCAAACAGCAAGCTCTTCTGACTGATTTTTCCAGTTGTAATTATTTGGAAACGAGCTTGTTTACGATAAAGAACTGCCGCCTTTTGATGAAGCTCGCGGTATTCAGATTCCCAAGTGCTATCCCATGTAATACCTCCGCCAACTCCATAGATGGCTTTCCCTTGATACAGTTGAATAGTTCGGATAGCAACATTAAAAATTCGTCGTCCATTTGGAAGCAGGAGACCAATCGTTCCACAGTAAACTCCACGCGGTTGAGGTTCCAAATTTTTGATAATTTCCATAGTCGCAATTTTCGGTGCTCCCGTTATGGAACCGCAAGGAAAGAGTGAGCGGAAAATTTCAACAAGGTCCACATCCTCTCGCAACTGACTCTTGATGGTCGAAGTCATCTGCCAGACAGTTGAATACTGTTCCGCTTGGCAAAGACGCTCCACATGCTCACTTCCCACTTCAGAAATACGGTTCATATCATTGCGCAAGAGGTCTACAATCATCATATTTTCAGAGCGATTTTTGGGATCCTGTTCCAACCAACTGGCCTGCTCCAAGTCTTCTTGGTCGGTCATGCCACGCTGAGTCGTTCCCTTCATTGGTCGCGTTGTCAACTCGCGGCCATTTTGCTCAAAAAAGAGCTCTGGGCTCATGGAAATCACTGCCATCTCGTCATGTTCAACATAAGCATTGTAACCCGCCTCCTGCTCTACCACCATACGATTGTAGATGGCAAAAGGATTAGCGCTTAAGTCTTGCTTGAGTTGGACGGTGTAGTTGACCTGATAAGTGTCTCCCTGCCGCAAATGATGGTGAATCTGTGCAATCGCCTTTTCATAGTCCTCTGCAGACGTTACTTCCTGCCAATTTGAAGGCAAATTAACCTCATCATAAGTCAGAGGAATAGGTGATGTTTCTACCCTATCATGAACTGTAAAATATAGCAGATACTCTGCCAGTAAAGGAGCTTTATGAACTGCTAATTTCTCCTCAAAAGCGGGTGCAGCCTCATAGCTGACATAGCCCACCACATAGTAGCCCTGCTCTTGGTAGCTTTCCACTTGTGCCAGCAAATCTGCCACTTCTGCTACATTTCTCGTTTTCAACTCTTTAATAGGCTGGGTAAAGGTGTATCTCTCCCCCAAAGCCCTAAAATCAATCACTGTTTTTCTATGCATACCTTAAGTATAGCACAAAATAAGAAAACCCTCATCCGCAAAGCAGATGAGAGATTTCAATTATTTAAAGATTGAAGTTTTAAAGCTGTTTGTTTGTTGAAGAAGTTTTTTGAATAATTTCTCTTTAAGTGATACGGTATTATCAAATTTAACTGAGCCATTTTTAAGAGTAGCTTTATCTTTATCAACGGCAGCAGCAAATGCATTCTTCAAGTCATCGTAACTACTGTATGTAGTACCGTCGATTGTAACAGGGTTAAATCCTACTTTTGCTTTATCAACAACTTCTTTGAAGTATTCTTTCTTCCAATCTTCTAGAGTATTAAATTTACCATCAGAAACTTTCTTAATGATAAAGTCATCACCTAGAGTAGCATGACCTGCTTGTTTAGACTCATTTTTCAGCATGTTAGAAGCATAATTTAGGAAGCCTTTTTCATATCCAAAGTAACCCCACATACGGAAGGTGTTATGTTTGAATGACATTGCTCCTGGTGCTCCTTCACTTGTGTTACCTCCATAGATACCTGCAGTGATAGGTACAGTTACATAGGCAGAGCCAAATCCAGTTGGGTCATACTGACCATTACCAGGACCGTGCTTAGTCATGAAGTTTTTCTCTACTAAGTCGTTAACAGATGTTAAATTATATTCTTTTTCTTCTGCATTTAAATCCCTAACGTTGTCGTATTGGTTCTTCGTATTAGCTCCACGAAGTTGCTTATCTACTTTCTTGAACCAAGCATTGTTTAGTTCTTTACTGCCTTTATCAATTACAGCTTCTCCTTCAAGATAATCAAGAAGCATAAGCGTATCATTGAAACCTTTCATGTAATGATCAATTTCAGCGCGAGAAGTAAGGTCATTTGGATTAGTGTTGTACCATTGGTTTCCATCGTTTGGACGTTCGTAGGCCATGTTCAATCCTAGTGCTTTAAAGTCACCGTTTGGACTTGTTTCAGCAGGTGATTGCAGCATACCTTGTGCAAATGCTTCTAGGTCAGTACCTTCACGGTGTCTTGAACCACCTAAATAAACCATACGGTCATTTACGTGAGTCGTTTCGTGAGTGAAGGCTGAGATACCAAAGTCACTAATCATATCCGTCACCATAAAGAAGACTGAATCATCTTTATATGGATTACCGTAGATACGAGCTACAGCTCCCATACGCCAGTCAGTTGCGTGGTAACGACCTGTTGGTCCGTACAATTCACGGATAGGCGCTACATCCTTACCACCATTCGTATATCCATATTTATCTGTGCTGATTCCTTTATAGTTTTGGTTATCAAGTACTGGTGTTGGCACCATGTTATTGCTCTTAAGCAGCTGGTTGCGAACTTTATCCAATGATAGACGAGACCAGAAATCTAGGTAATTTTGTTGACCTTTAGCAACTTTATTGATTTCAGCTTTGAATGCTTCACGTTCGGCTTCAGTATTCTTACCGTATTTCTCAAATGAACTGTATGCCATAGTGTTATATGTTGAGATTAAGAACATATGCGCATCTTTTAAGTTAAGAAGTGGTAAAATCATCTTACCGTGAACATCGTTGTTTAATCCTTCGTATGCTCTGTGTTTCTTATCAGCAAATTCAGGAGTTGTTGTTTTAGGTTCAACGATATATACATTATCTTTAGTAGCTTTTATGAACCAATCGTTTAAGTCTGTGTCACTTGTGAATAGACGCATATTATAGTCTAAGAAACTGTTTAACTCACCTATACCAATAACTCCACCGATCGTTTCGCGATAAGCTTCTAAAGTTCTATCACCTTTAATGTTACTTTCTTTAGAACCAACCTTAATCAAGAAGTCTAACACACTCACATTCTTACCGTAGAAGTCAGGTTTGAATAACATTAACTCTTTAATGTTAAAGTCATCGAATTTAACTCCGTAGTAACGGTTTAAGTAAGCTAATCCAAGAAGAACTGCAGCTTTATTGTCATCAATTTTCTTAATTAACGCACGTTTAGCGGCTTCATCAGTGTTCAGTTGGTGATCTTCATTTTCCACTAACTTCGTAACGAATTGATTAAGATTATCTTTAACATACTTGAAGCTTTCTTCTAAGTAAAGGTTCTTAATTGCGTTAACTTTTCCGTCACCATTTTTTCCGAATAATTTGTAAACATCATCAGATTGCAATTCAACTGGACTCAATTTACTTTCGATAGCATTGATCAAATCGGCACGATCTTTAACAACCCTATTTGGTGTGTAAACAATATCACCTAAATCGTTAATACTATATTCACGAACTTGTTGAACCTTAGATTCTTTTTGTG
This sequence comes from Streptococcus mitis, assembly GCF_023110375.1. Lineage (GTDB taxonomy): Bacteria > Bacillota > Bacilli > Lactobacillales > Streptococcaceae > Streptococcus > Streptococcus mitis_CI. Next base: position 22,754 of record NZ_JALDVV010000002.1, read on the forward strand.
TAATAGCTTTAATTTCTTTCGTCTTATCTGCATAATGAATCATAATATGATCAGCATCTGTAAGGTCTGTGACAAAGTCATTGCCTTTCATTGCAGTTACAGACAATACTTCTTTGGTCATTAATGGACTATCAGTAGCTAATTTATTTCCTTGATTTACAATCCATTCTTTGTTGTAGAATGGTTGAAGTTTTTCAATGTTACGGTAAGTAAGTTCACGAGATGCATCATAGTCATCAATATTTTTGTATTGATCAGCTTTACTTACAATATTGTTCAGTTTGTCTTCAATAGGAAGTGTGCTTTCGAATTTATCAGCAGTGATTCCCATTTTAGCAATTAATTCATCAGCTTTTTCTTTAGTTATGCTAGGAATTTTTTTAGAATTTTTATAAGTTGTTTTACCTTCACTTACACCCTCAACACTGTAGTTGCGCTTCGTTCTAGAGTATGTAAAGTAATCATCAGCATCAATATCAGAGTGACCAAAGACCATTTCACCAGTCTTAACTTTCATCATAGTGATGTTATCTTCTATAGCCCCTAGTGCCCAGTTAGTCCCTAACAGTCCACCAGACATAACAGCTTCTTTCAGTTCGATAGTTCCTTTTGCTACAGAGTTTCGAAGAGTACCTTCTTTACCTAAAGTGCTGTTGTTGCCACCATTTTGAGATGAATATACGATTCCGGCAGCTTTAGCTTTGTTACCTGTAATTTCAGCATCAACATAAGCTTTTTCTACAATACCTTTCCAGTTCTCACCGACAATACCTGTTAAGTAACCACCTCGATTTCCAGCAGCGTGTACTTTACCGATAAATGCAACGTTACTTAATTTTCCACTACCATCAATTTTATTGATAACACCAGATACATCATTATTACCAACAACGTTACCTGTTACTTTAATATTCTCTACAGTCGCATTATTTTTGATAACATTCGCTAGTGGTGCAATCCTATCAGTCCCTGGCATGTCGATATTTACATTTTCAAGTAGTAAATCTTTAACAGTACCACCGACAATATCACCGAATAAAGGTCTGTTCATATTGCTAATGGTAAATTTATTACCGTCAGTGCTTGTTAATGTTCCTTTGAAAGCATTAGTAACATAAGATTTTCCTGCTGGTTTAACGTTAGCAGCATTGATATTGCTACCAAGCTTAAATGTGCCAGTCGGGTCTTTTTGCATAGCTTTTACAAGGTCGTCAAAGCTATAATATACATCACCTTCGTGTGTTTTTTGTTTTTCAAAGTAATGAACATACTCTTCGCTCAGTGTGTTGTCAGCATTCCGTTGAATCAAATCAGGTGCTTTGGCAGTGACTTTGTATAAAGTTTTTCCGTCTTTTTCTACTTCTTCAATCTTGTCAACGGCAAGTCTTGTTATTTTATTGTCATGAGTGGTCACTCGTAAATAAAGTGGAGCAAGATCAGCTGGTTTTGCTGTCAGCAAACTAGTGTCTGTTTCGTTACCATCAGCGTCCACACTCATCAAGCTTGTTTCTTTGATGTTTTTGATTTCAACTTTTTTGAGGTCAATTCTTAGCGGTTCTTCCTTCAGAACTTCTTCCTCATCACCCTCACCACGGTCATAAACCATCTTCGTTTCAAGTTTATAATCCTTGTAGTATTGTAAATCTGTCAGGGTAGTTGTCAAGTCGTCTGGTGAAACATTCAAGGTTTTGACAATCTCATCACCTTTTTTCAGAGTTAGGGTAATAGATTTAATGGCTGCCTTACTTGGATTTTCTAGACTATACTTAACATCTGAAGTACGCTTCAAGTCCTTAGATTCAACTGCTGTGATGGTCAATACTGGTTTTTCAAAGCTCTTGGTACCACGTTTCAAAATTTTGTCTTGAGGTGCCTCAAGGATTTCCTCTGTAACTTTTGGTGCATCTTCTGTTTTAACACCCTTAACGGTATTAAAGGTCTTGGTGATTTTTTTCTGACCTTCTTTACCTTCTTGAGCTACAACTTCTACACCTTTTTTCAGTTGGTCATCTTCTTTAATAACTTCCTTAAATGGAATCTTTTCAAGACTTTCTTCTACAAGAGTTCCTTCAATTGGTTTTGTCCCACGACTTACCTGTTGGTTTACAGGTTCCTTGGTAACTTTTGTGCTAGTTGAAAGAACTTGGTCCGTTTTAACACCTTCTACTGTTTTATAAGTTGTTTTAGTAACTTGACTACCTTTTTCACCATTTCGTAGGACTGTTTCTTCGTCCGTATACTTGGTTGGATCCTCAGTCGTTTCAGTTTTGTAGTCTAGGTCTGTAGTCGATGTTTCAACAAGGGTTCCCTCAGTTACTTTGTACTCAGGTAACTGTTCTTGTAAAAGAGCTTGACCTACTTTACCTTCCTCTTGTGTACCTTTTACTTCTACTGGAGCCTCTGGTAATTCGGGTTGCGTTAGAGCTTGTCCTGCCTTACCTTCTTCTTGAGTTCCTTTTGCTTCTACTGGAGCCTCTGGCAATTCAGGTTGTGTTAGAGCTTGTCCTACCTTACCTTCTTCTTGAGTTCCTTTTGCTTCTACTGGAGCCTCTGGCAATTCAGGTTGCGTTAGAGCTTGACCTGCTTTGCCTTCTTCTTGGGTCCCCTTCGTTTCAACTGGAGCCTCTGGAAGTTCTGGTTGTGTTAAGGCTTGGCCAGTTTTACCTTCCTCTTGAGTTCCTTTAGCTACTTGGTGACTTGGTTCAGCTTGTGGTACTGGAGTTGGAGCAGGTTGCACCTCTTTCTTAGTTCCGACTGCAATGACTTGCGACACAGGATTTTGGACTACTTGGTCTTGGATGACTTCTCTAACTTCTTGACCGTTGACTATCGAAACTTTAGTTACAAGGCGACGCTGACCCTTTACTCCAGCTACGACGATACGAGTCTGTCCTTCTGCTAGATTCGCATCTGGATTTGTGACTGTTTCAAACGGAATCTCCACCAAGCTCTCTTCCTGTCTTGTCTGAGGCTTCTCAGAAACTGGTTTTTCTTCAATAGCAGGAGCAACTGGAGTCTCTACTACAGGATTCTCAACGATAGTTTCTGAAGCAACAGCAGGTCTTTCTTGAACGACTTCTGTCTTCTCGATTTCATTTGCACTTTGCTTTTCTACTGGCAACTGAGGCTTCTCAGCTGAAGCTGGTCTTGATGGATGGAGTTCTGCTTCCTTGAAGTAGCCAATATACTCATAGCCATCAATGTGGATAATCCCTTCAGCCAAGCCTTCATGTGTAGAGGCTGAAATAGTTTGGTTATAAGAAAGCAATTCTTTATTTTCAAATGCGAATGTCCCATAAGGTACAAAGGTGCTGGCTCCTAAAGAACCAATCAATAGAACACCTAGAACTTCTCTACGACCTTTTTTAGACACCAAAAAGACTGCTAGAGAAGCCGTTGCCAAGCCAAGGCCTGCTAGAGCGACCTCCTTACTTCCTGTGTAAGGAAGTTGTTGACTGGTAGTTGCCTTCTTGCGATAAACTACATAAAGAATATCATCATCTTGAAATTCCATAGGAACCTCATGATGAATCAGGGCTTTTTCAGACTCGGTCAATTCCTGCTCTGCCAAATAACGGTAATGAACGCTATGAGCTCCACCAACTTCATTGGCTTGTACCTTATCTACTGAAAGGGCACTGGCACCAAAAAGGAAGGCCCCAATGGCTACAGGACCTACCCCAACAGTTAGCTTACGAATCGAATATTTGGTGATTTTTTCTAGTTGTTGTTTTGTTTTTTTCATTCTCACGACTTTCTGATAGAATCTTGTGGATAATGCGCACGCGCACCTCCGATTAATTTTGGACGACTAGCCAGCGCCGTTACGTGGGCATGTCCAATCTCTCTCAAAAGAGGGCGAATCGGAACCTGAACATGCTTGACATGCATGCCAATTGCAGTGTCCCCGATATCCAATCCAGCATGAGCCATGATAAATTCAACCTCAACTGGATCTTGCATAAACTTGAAGGCTGCCAACTGACCTGAACCTCCTGCATGAAGAGTAGGAAGGACACTGACCATTTCCAGACCAAACTGCTCTGCCACCTGACGTTCAACGACGAGGGCCCGATTGACATGTTCACAACCTTGAACAGCTAGATGAATTCCTTTTTCTTCTAGGATATCTAGGATGGTTTTCACAATGATTTCGCCAATTTCTTGGCTGGATTCCTTGCCAATCTGACCACCTATCACTTCACTAGAAGAAAGGCCCAAAACAAAGATGGATCCTTGCTTCAAATTGGCCTTTTCCAACACATCTTCTACAATCTGGCTTGTTTCTCTTTGAATGTCTTTTTCCTTCATACTTGATACCTCTTTTGTCACTATCTATCATATCGTTTTTTCTACGTTTTAGCAAGATAGACAACCTAGAAAGCTTGCCCAATTACGCATAAAACTCCCAGAATTGACTGGGAGTTAGCTAGTTTCTATTCTATTTATGTATATTTCAACTGTCGTCCCTTTTGAGGGGACAGAATCAATCTTCATCTGATAATATTCTCCAAAATGAAGTTTGAGCCGCTGATCAACATTTTGAAGGCCAACACCCCCACGTTTGAGTTGACTTTGACTACTATCGCTAGCATCTTGAAAACCAACCCCATCATCCTCAATGCGGATGACCAATCCCGAATCCTGTTTCTGAACAGAAACTCTAATATGTCCCTGGCCTTCCTTTTCCTTAATGCCATGGTACAGGGCATTTTCTACTAGAGGTTGTAGCACTAGCTTGGGCAAGACTAGCTGATCAAAGGCAGGATTTTCATTAATTTCGTATTCCAGCTTATCTCCATAGCGTTGTTTCTGGATAAAGAGATACTGGCGGACATGATTGATTTCGTCAGACAGACAAATCCAGTCCTTACCTTGATTGAGCGCCAAGCGGAAATAGGTTGCCAAAGACTTGGTTACCTGAACCACGCGCTGACTATCCTGAAATTCAGCCATCCAAATGATGGTGTCCAAGGTATTATAAAGGAAATGCGGATTAATCTGGCTCGATAGGGCTTGAAGTTGGTACTGACGGGTCGTTTCTTCCTGCCTGCGAATATCCGCCATCAGCTGATCAATCTGATCCAGCATGGCATTGAACTGACGAGTCACTTCTCTCAGTTCATGGGCACCAGTTTCCTTGGCACGAAGATTCTGATTACCAGAAGCAATTTCCAGCATAGTTTCTCTCAAATCCTTCAAAGGAGCAATCCAGCGTTTAAGACTAAACCACACCAAGCAGAGACAGGCAAGAAGAGATGTGAAACTGGCTCCAAGCAAGGTCCACATGAGTTGACTCCGAACCTGGTCTAACTTCTCCAACGAAGACACGCCAAGCACCGTCCAATCAGTTCCAGCAATCTTTTCTTGACTGACATAGGATTGGTGGTCTGGAGTGTAACCCTGCCCTGTCTTAATATAGGGTTTCATGGCCTCCATTTCGCTAGACGAACTATAAACTGTATGTTGAGGATGATAAACAAATTCATGGTTTTCATTGATGATAAAAGCAAAGCCCTGCTGACCCAACTGGAGTTGGTTGAGATAGGCTTCCAGAGTTTCATAGGAAATATCCAAACGAAGTACACCTAGATTGGCTCCCTTTGCATCAAGAAGTTCTTGAGTGACAGAAATGACCCACTGGCTATCTGATTTACGAGCTGGAGTTAAAACTGGTTTAGCTCCCTGATGAATAGCCTTTTGGTACCAATCCTCAGTCATCATATCTGAGGAAGTTTTCATCTGCACACTATCATCCGTAGAAATGACCTGACCAGATTTGGTTACCAGCACAACAGCTTTCAAGTCCTGGTCTGACTTTAAAATGGTCAAAAACAAATCTCGAATTCCCTTGACCTTTTCTTGACTGGGATTCTCAGCATAGGTTAGGACATCTGCCTGCTGGGTCAAACTAGTCGAGGTGGTTTCTAATTTTTTGATATAAGACTGGATAAAGTGGCTAGTTTGGCTGATAGTCGTCTGGCTATTGCCCTCAATGCTAGCCTCAATGGCTGATGAACTAGATTGATAGTAGAAAGTCCCAACCAGAGCTAGGAGAATGAGAAAGACCAGAAAGATGGAAATAACCATTCTGACTAGGAGAGAAGAACGTTTCATCGACCTTCCCCCTTCTTAAACTGACGAGGGGTCACACCCGCAATCTGCTTAAAGCGTTGTGTAAAATAGTTCATATCTTCAAAACCAACTTTCTCTGCGATCTCATAAATCTTTAAATCCGTTGTCAGAAGCAAAAGCTTGGCTTGTTTGACACGTTCTCTCACCAGATAATCCTGAAAAGGTAGGCCCAACTCTTTCTTAATCAAAGAACTCAGATAAGTCGGACTAAAGCCCAAGTCATTTGCTAAAGACTTTAAACTAAACTGGCTATCAGCCAGATGGGACTGGATTTTCTGAGCCATATTTCCCTCAAACTTATCAGTCAATAGATCTTGTAACTGCTCTTCTTTCTCTTCTTTGTCCAACTTTTGCTTGATTTTCCCCAACATTTCCTCAATATCCTGACGAGAAAAGGGCTTAAGCAGGTAGTCATCTACACCTAGTTTGACAGCAGACAAGGCATAATCAAAATCATCGTATCCTGTCAAAAAAACTAGATGCACCTGAGGGTAGGTTTCTCGGACCAGACTGGCTAACTGGATGCCATTTAGCTGAGGCATGTTGATATCAGTTAAAATGATATCTGGCGCCTGCTTTTGTATAAATTCCCAAGCCTGCCTTCCATTTTCAGCCTGACCGATGATTTCCATATCGTAGGCTGCTACATTGACCAGTTTAGTCAAGCCTTGTCTTACCAGATATTCATCTTCTACGATTAAAATTGTATAGGTCATGCTTCTCTCCTTTGTCACTTACTAGTATCAGTATAGCAAAATTCTCCTCTAACTGCTTAGGAAAGCCCTCTTAATCGACATAATCTAGTAAATAAGCATAGCCTTTTTCTTCCATTTGGTCTTTGGGAATAAAGCGGATAGAAAGACTATTGATACAGTAGCGCAAGCCACCCTTGTCCTGAGGCCCATCTGTAAAGACATGGCCCAGGTGAGAATCTCCAACTCGGCTCCTCACTTCCATGCGTGTCATGTTGTAGGACTTATCTTCCTTGTAAGTAGCAACATCTGGACTGATTGGTTGGGTGAAACTAGGCCATCCGCAACCAGACTCAAACTTGTCCTTTGATGAAAAGAGGGGTTCGCCAGTTGCTACATCCACATATATACCAGATTCAAATTTATCCCAGTAACGGTTTGAAAAAGCCCGTTCTGTTTGATTTTTCTGGGTAACTGCATACTCCTCAGGTGATAAGGTCTTTTTCAATTCCTCATCACTTGGTTTGGGATATTTGCTAGCATCGATGACGGGGTAGGCTGCCTGATTGACATTGATATGACAGTAGCCATTTGGATTTTTCTTGAGATAGTCTTGGTGGTAATCCTCTGCCACGACAAAATTCTTCAAGGTTTCCTTTTCAACTGCTAGAGGTTGGTCGTATTTCTTAGCCACCTCATCAAAGACTTGGTTAATCACCTCTAAATCCTTGTCATCTGTGTAATAAACACCAGTACGGTACTGGGTTCCCACATCATTTCCTTGTTTATTTTTGCTAGTTGGATTAATAATGCGGAAATAATGAAGCAGGATTTCCTTGAGGGAAATTTGCTTAGCATCATAGGTGACATGGACAGTTTCTGCATGCCCTGTTTGGTTGATCAATTCGTACTTAGTTGTTTCCCCTCTACCATTTGCATAACCTGATACGGCATCTGTCACACCGGGAACGCGTGAGAAGTATTCCTCAACTCCCCAGAAACATCCCCCAGCTAGATAAATTTCGTGCAAGTCTGCATCTTTACTAATTTCTGTTTTTTTCACTGTTTTTCCTCCTTGGCTAACTGATGCCTTCTCAATTTGCGAGCTATCTGTCTGCCCTGCATTTCGCATCAATAGAAAATAGAAACCGCTTATGGCTAGGAAAAAGATTCCTGCCAAGACAAACAATTTTACTTTATCATTCATGACCTTTCTCTACCCCATTTCTTTCAATGTTTTTAAAATCATATTCTTATCCATAAAACCAGGTTGCGTTTTGACCAGCTTTCCTTCCTTGTCTATAAAGGCTTGAGTTGGGTAAGAACGGACACCATAACTTTCCAAAAGTTTGCCTGACGGGTCAATTAGAACTGGGAAGTTTTTATAATCCAAACCCTTGTACCAGTTCTTAAAGTCTGCTTCTGCTTGTTCCCCCTTGTGTCCAGGTGACACTACTGTCAAGACAACATAATTATCACCAGCATCCTTAGCAATTTCATCGGTATCTGGAAGACTGGCTAGACAGATGGAACACCAAGAAGCCCAGAATTTGAGATAGACTTTCTTACCCTTATAATCAGATAAACGATAAGTCTTGCCATCTACTCCCGTCAGTTCGAAATCAGCAACCGCCTGACCTTTAGTCGCAGTTTGCGCACTGACTTGTTCTGTTTTTGTTTGCTCCTTCATAGTAGCTTCGTCTGACATATTTTTAGCCGAACAGGCTGCCAAGCAACAGATTGAGCCTACTCCAAGGAGACATGTTTGCCATTTTTTCATTTCTTCTTCCTCTCTATTCAAATAATGTAGTCAAAATGGAAGCATTTCCCAAAAGCACCAAGATTCCCATCACGATAATGAGGAAACCACCCACTTTTTTGAGGGTTCCTAGATAAGGATGAAGTTTTCGGAAATGTTTCAAAACATAGCTGGAGGCTAGAGCTAGAACCAAAAATGGTAGCGCCAAACCCAGCGTGTAAATCAACATGAGACCAGCTCCCTGCCAAGCACCTGAGCCACCTGAAGCCGCCAAGGCCAAAACAGAGCCCAGAACCGGTCCCACACATGGCGTCCAAGCAAAACTAAAGGTCAACCCCAGTAAAAATGCCTGACTATAGCCCTTACCCTTTTGTACCTGTCTCTTTAATTGTATCCTTCTTTCCTTGTAGAGTCCCTGAAAATGTAAGACTTCCATCTGGTGCAAGCCCAAGAGAATGATAACCGCACCCGTCACATACTGAAACCAAGAGGCATACAAAAGGTCTCCTAAAAAACCAGCACCATATCCTAGTAAGATAAAGATAAAAGAAATCCCCGCTATAAAGGCCAGACTTCGCAATAAACTAACAAGTGAGATTGAAATTTTTCCGCTAGAAACCTGAGCACCATCTTTGTCATCTAACAAGACCCCTGCATAGACCGGTAACAAGGGTAAGATACAAGGAGAAAAGAAGGAAAGAATTCCAGCAAGAAAAACACTGATAAAAAGAATACATTGTCCACTGCCTTCCTCCATTCTTTGATTTGATAGGACTATTATATCTCCAAAACTCCAGAAAAAACAGGGACAATGATAGGGTAAAATAGGAATTTAATCAGGTTATGTAAAAAATGTTGCAAAAAAAGCCAGACAAGGTCTGACTTTGATGGAAACTGAAAAGAAAATTCACTAGTCTTCCCTACTTATCTGATAATAAATAAGGTCCGCAAGATAGCCTTTTCTCTCTACACCATTGGTAATAGTCTTTAGATAGGACATTCCAGCCTTCTCCATGACACGACCTGAAGCTGGGTTGAGACTGGCATAACGTGCCTTGACTTCTTGAAAGCTTGCTTGAGTAAAACAGAAGTCCAAGACAGCTTTCAAAGCCTCTGTCATCATACCATGACCCCAGTATTTCTTGCCTAGAACATAGCCAATTTCACAAGAAGAATCGTTCTCATCTATTGCAACGATGCTGATATCTCCTATCACCTGCTCTGGCTTTTCTTTGAGACAAATGGCCCATTTGTAATAGTTAGGATTAGCATAGAAAGCAACCCATTTTCGAATCGAGTTTCGAGTGACCTCGACATCAGGATGAGGATCCCAAGTGACGTAGGTTAGATTCTCAGCAGACGAAGCCCAATTTTGAAACATGGCTTCTGCATCACTTTCCACAAATCTTCGCAAGATTAAACGATCTGTCTGTAATATTTGCGTACCGATTGATTTCATGACGCTACCTCGCTTTCTGATAGATGATTCTCTGCCCAACCTCAATTTAAATTTACTTTGCTTTTGAATTTCAAGGTAATAAGCTAAAAAGGTCCCCCGGACCTTCCTCGCTTACCTGTTTCCATGCTCGGGGTAAAAAGACTAAACTCAGTAACAACTAAAAAACAAGTTTTTCATCTAGTTACTTGACGCAGTCGCTGTCTGGTTTGAAATGCGCTCTAGCAAGCTTTTTCAAACCTAGTCATCGTTGCGGGGGTGAGACGATGAAATCGAACTCTGTGAGTTACCAGACCTTCTCTCACTTTCTTATTTCAAGGTGAGAGACTGAAAACCTCCACTGGAGGTTTTCACTCCCAAAAGTCATCAAATACGGTGATTGGTAGGTGGCGTTTGTGTTGGCCTTTGTGCCACCAGTTTTCGATAGTCGCTTGAGCTTCTGGGCTGATTGTTTTTCCTTCGAGGTAGTCGTCAATTTCATTGTAAGTTACTCCAAGTGCGACTTCGTCTGCAATACCTGGTTTTTCTTCTTCCAAATCTGCTGTTGGAATTTTTTCATAAAGGGCTGGGTCTGCACCAAGTTCCTTCAAGAGTTGTTTTCCTTGACGCTTATTGAGGCGGTAAAGAGGGAGAATATCCGCACCACCGTCACCAAACTTGGTAAAGAAACCTGTGATATTTTCCGCGGCGTGGTCTGTTCCAATGACCGCTCCGCTATGGGAACCAGCAAGGGCATACTGAGCAATCATACGGCAACGAGCCTTGATATTGCCCTTGTTAAAATCTGAAACAGGACTACCTGTCGCATCAACTGCAGCTGTCATGGCATCAGCTGATTCCTTGATATTGACGACTAAACTGACATCTGGTTGGATGAAGGCTAGGGCTTTTTGAGCATCTGCTTCATCAGCTTGCACTCCATATGGCAGGCGAACAGCGATAAATTTGTAGCTGTCGTCTCCCGTTTCTGATCGCAGCTCTTCCATGGCCAGTTGAGCCAATCGTCCTGCTAAAGTTGAATCTTGTCCTCCAGAAATCCCTAGTACAAAGGTTTTTAGGAAGGGATGTTTTTTCAGGTATCTTTTTAAGAAATCAATGGAACGACGGATTTCTTCCTGGGCATCAATCACTGGTTTCACGCCCAGTTCTTGGATAATCGTTTCTTGCAAACTCATTCTTCTTCTCCTTCACCAAGGGCTTCCTTGCGCATCTTATCAATCAAGTCCATCTTATCTTGCCATACATCACGCGCCAAATCCACTGGATAATGCTGAGGATTGAGCACGCGCTTGTACTCATCCCAAAGCTTGTCAAATTCCTTGCGAGCATAGGCCTGAATCTCAGTCAAACTAGGCAAATCGTAAACTAATTTCCCTGCTTTGAAGATGTCCACCAAGAGAGGAACAGCATCAAAGTTTCGAACGGTCTTCTTGATGTAAGTATAGGTCGGATGGAACATTTTGATTTCAGTCATGCTGGCAACATCCACACCGTCATAGGTAATGTAGTCACCTTCTGACTTACCTTTTTCACGACTGGTAATGCGCCATACTTGCTTCTTACCTGGTGTCGATACTTTTTCAGCATTGCTTGAAAGCTTGATGGTGTTACGCATCTTGCCATTTTCATCTTCGATGGCCACAATCTTATAAACTGCGCCAAGAGCAGGCTGGTCATAGGCTGTAATCAGCTTGGTACCCACACCCCAGACATCAATCTTGGCCTTTTGCATCTTGAGGTTGAGGATGGTATTTTCATCTAGGTCATTTGAAGCATAAATCTTAGCCTCTGTAAATCCAGCCTCGTCCAGTTGCTGACGAACTTTCTTGGAAATGTAAGCAATATCCCCAGAGTCAATCCGCACACCCATAAAATTAATCTGGTCACCCAGCTCACGTGCCACCTGAATGGCAGCTGGTACCCCAATGCGAAGGGTGTCATAGGTATCCACAAGAAAAACGCAATTTTTGTGGGTCGCAGCGTAAGCCCTGAAAGCCTCATAGTCATTGCCATAAACCTGTACCAAGGCGTGGGCATGGGTCCCCAAGACAGGAATGTCAAAGAGTTTACCAGCACGCACGTTGCTAGTTCCATTGGCACCACCAATCACCGCTGCGCGTGTTCCCCAGATAGCCGCATCCATTTCTTGAGCCCGACGTGTCCCAAACTCCATCAAGGGTTCATCTTCTATAACCGAACGAATACGAGCTGCCTTTGTCGCCACCAAGGTCTGGTAGTTAACGATATTCAAAAGGGCCGTTTCTACCAATTGACATTGGGCTAGAGGACCTTCCACCTGCACAATCGGTTCATTAGCAAAGACCAAGTCCCCTTCTTGGGCAGAACGAACGGTCAACTCCAACTTGAAATTGCGAAGGTAGTCCAAGAAATCCCCATGATAGCCTAGTGATTCCAAATAGGCAATATCACTATCTGAAAAACGCAAGTCTTCAAGATAACTCACAATTCTTTCCAAACCTGCAAAAACCGCATATCCATTCTTAAAAGGCTGTTGGCGGAAATACACCTCAAAGACCGCCTTTTTATTGTGAATCCCTTGGTCAAAGTAAACCTGCATCATGTTTATCTGGTACAAGTCCGTGTGCAATGTCAAACTATCATCTGGATACATACTTTTCCTACTTCCTTAGCTAGAAACACATGAAAATTTTCAAGAACTTTCATGTATTCCAATAAATTAGTACTATTATATCACATTTTAGCCTGATTGAGAAAAGAGTAACAAGCTATTCACCACTCTCTAGTTCATCCATATCTTGTTCAAACTTTTTCTGAGCCCATTCGCCATAGCTCTTAAGACCAAGATTGCCAATAAAGACCCAGGGAAGGTAAATGACATAAGTAATTGCCCAAGCAGATAGGTATTTAACGTTCAAAGGATTGTGCTGATAAATTTCTATGTTGAATTGATAATTCTGTAACATCAAAAGAGTCGTAATAGCCAAGGTTAGGAAAAAACAACCCAAAATCGTAAAATGAAAACGACTATAGTAGGTCACTCCCAGATAACGGGCACGATTGAAAAAAAAGAAAATTCCTAATATCAGAGTATACACTAGAAAATTCGGATTAAAAAGAGATGGAGCCAACACTGCCACCAAATAGCTTAGAAGTACAAGCCCAATAAAGAGTGAAAAAGACTCTGCCCCAGCTTTATTGATTAGTTGTTCTTCTCTTTCGTCAAGTAATTGATAATGAATGAATTTAGTTACCATCTTCTTCCTCCCAAAATAATTGGTCTAGGGTTTTCCCTAAACATCTGCAAATGGACTGGCAGAGTGAGAGACTGGGATTGTATTTCCCCGCCTCTATCAAACCAATAGTCTGGCGCGTCACCCCAACAGCCTCTGCCAGTTGACCTTGTGTTAAATCAAGCTCCACACGAGCTAATTTTAATTTTAAATTTTTAGCCACCTGCGTCCTCCTTATAGTTTTAAAAAGTTGCGCCTCTTTTTAACAACATTATATCATATATCTAACTTAATGCAATATATAAATGTCATTTTGTAATATTTTCTTAACAAAAAAAACTCTCTACCATAAAAAATAGAGATTGTTACGTTTAAATATAGGATTTCAAAATTTCGACGACATCACTTCTTTTCTTAACCTGATAGACCTTGATTCCCAACTTCTCAGCTACGATTGCATTATCCTCAATATCGTCTAGAAAGACACAATTTGTAGTATTTAAGGGGTATTTTATCGAGACTTATGTCAAACTCCCCTCTTTGCCTTATGCTTTCATATTCACCTTACAAATCCTTTTGGTAATAAAATCTTTGTCCGGTGTAGGGATAGTCTTGCAAGGTAAAAACTTCCTTGTAGCCATGCTTCTGATAAAAGTCTGGTGCCTGGAACTGGTAGGTATTGACAAAAGCAAAACGACACTTTCGATTCTTAGCTTCAGTTTCTGCTTGCTGCAATAGTCTTGAACCGATTCCTTGCCCTCTCAGTTCCTCTTTTACAAATAAATACTCGATTTCTAGCCAATTTCCAAAAGTCTCTGCTATCAAACCTGCCAGGAGATTGCCCTTTTCATCTTCGACATAAAGATTAAGTGGCTCACTTTCAGCTACTTCTCTTTTTGAACGATTATAAGCACGAATCAAATTCCCTATTTCTTGTACCTTCTGGGATTCCTTATTTTCCAATCTAAAGTACATCTAAACCTCCTCGAAAACTGATACAGCTTGATTATAGTCTTATTTCAATAGACTGTCAAACCAAAGGAAAATTGAGCATCTCAGCTTGCATAAACATCAAATGAACAAACAAGCATCCCCTCTTGGAGATGCTTGTTGCTTCGTTGTGAATGCTGTTTTATCAAATCAATAAAATACTATCACTGCTTATATTCTTTAAAATTAGAACCAGAAAAATATGATTTCAATTCTTCTAAATCTGTCGTAGTTTTAAACTGCCCTTTTTCTAGTTTATCCATATCTACACTGCCATCTTTTTTGACTCCTGCTGCATAACTATAATCTTTATAACGAGTATCTTTAGATCCATCAGATTTGGTCTCAGTGACCTTATAGAGAATGCTTAAAGAAATAACATTTTCATAAGCACTGTCACTTGATGAAAATACTCCTAAGAAGGTTACTTGAGGTTCTAGTGCATAAGAAGATGAAGAGCTATTCTTGTTTTCAGACTTACTGTAGTCATCAATTTTCTTAAGAATATCCTTTAATTCCTTAATTTCACTGACTTCTTTCAGGCCAGAAACTGGAACTTCAAAACTCTTTTCTGCAGGCACTTTTCCTTCTTTTTTCAATTTATTCAAATAGTAGTCACGAACTACAAGTTTGATGTTATCACCATTTTTCAAATCTTTTGGATTAGAAGCACCATCAATAGTGAAAATATCTTCCTCATCTTTTGTTTCAGGAATAGAAACTCGACCATAGCCATTGAAACCTTCAAAACTTACAGGAGTTAGTTTCAAGAGGTCTTCTTTTGAAACTTTTTCATATTCCTTCAGTGTTTCAATCTTAAATGTTTTCTTTTCAGCTTTAACAGGAGAATTTTGCGAAGTAGTTGTGACTGTAAAGGTCACTTCATCCCCATTTTTTAACTCACTTTTCTTATCAAATTCATAACGAACACTGCTAATCATAGCCTTAGCTAGCGCAGCTTTTGAGGCTAATTGCGGATTGGTTGCCAAAGCCGATAGGGCTACCGGATCATTCTGAGCAAGGGCCTGAGCTTGTTCCTTATTAAATCCAGCCTTTTTGTAGGATAGTTCCTTAACCATAGCCGCAATCACTTCTTCATTATAAGTCAAAGTCCCTGACTCTGAATATCCTGAAAATTCAACTCTGACTTCTTTTGCTAAACTTTTAGGTTGTCCTTGATAAAAGTTATAGCCTACAAAAGCGATAATAGCAAGTCCAACAGCAATCAACACACCAAGAGTTTCCTTACGTCGTGTCTCAATGATTTGTTTTACTTTATCCACAAATCCTATCTGACTTGAGACAGGAGCTACAGGATTACTATTCCCACTTTCCTGCTTAATGCTTGTCTCTTGGTCCGAAACTTCTGTATCATTTGAAGTCTCGTTCTGTACCTTATTTTCCAACTCTTCCACTTAAGATCTCCTTTATATTTTAGAATACTAGAAAGAAATTATTTGATCCATTTACCTGATCCATCTACACGGTAACCATCTGGTGTACGTTCGCTAACAGCCATTTTACCATTTGATTTAAGGTAATAATCTCCTACCCATTTGTTTCGAGCGTAGCTACCTTCTGATGTCAAATAGTAATAAGCTTTGTAAGCATTGTCATAAATCCACTCACTCTTAGCCATCTTACCATTTGATTTGAGGTAATAACTTCCTGACCAAGCGTTACGCGCATAACTTCCTTCTGATGTCAAGTAATAGTAAGAACCGTAGTTGCCATCATAAATCCATTCACTCTTAGCCATGTAACCACCTGACTTAAGATAGTAGTTCCCTACCCAAGCATTTTCCACGTACTCACCAGCAGCATTCAAATAGAAATAAGACTTATACTGTGAATCATAGATCCATTTGCTGATAATTTTTTGGCCATTTTGGTAGTAAGAACGACCTACCCAACCATTCTTTTCACTTGGTTGTTCTGGAGTTTTTGGCACAGGTGTTGGTGTTGGCTTTAAGTTAACTTTTTCGTATTTAACAAATTCTCCATCTTTAATGGTCAATTTAATAGCTCCAACTAAAGTAAAGTAACCTGACTCATGAGAAAGTGTCCAATCCTTAAACGAAACTAGATAGGTTCCATCTGGATAGGGGTTCCCATTTCGCAAAGATAAATTAAATTTTGCTCTACCAACATTTTTCTTAGCTTCCCCATTTGTAACTGGATCAATCCTTAAAGTACCGTTTGAAATTAGTACTCGTCCTGTATCTGCTTCTAAAACTTCAAAAGACTTTAACAAGCTACTTGAAACAGAGACATCTGGACGATCTCCAACTACTTCCAAGTAAAAGTTTCCATCTAGTCCCTTTTGGGCAGTTACATCCGCATAGACCTTACGGTATTCTGCTGCTTCTACAGTGTTAGTTGGGAGAACACTTGTTGTGATAACTCCTGCTGTTACGAGGCTCAACCCCATCACTGATCCTGTCAATACGTGTTTTAGTTTCATCTTTTATTTCTCCTTTTTTATTCACTAACCTTATAATAAAATTCGTTTGGATCGGATAATGCACCTGCATATTGGGCAATCAACAACCGATCCTTGCTACTGTCAGATGCATCTGTATAAGTTGCATCGCCTGCATTAAAGTCTGGATGCACAACTCCTTGCGGAATGAGAGTAACAGATGCACCTCCAGGTCCTGAACTTGACCCCATGCCAAATTTAGCCATATTATTTACAATCTGCGGTTCCGCCGGAGTCAAGACTGCACCATTTGTAAAGCCATTCTCGTCAAAAGTGACTTCGCCACCCTTGTTATTCTTCCAAGTACCTTTGATACTGCTAAAGTTTTTCTGATGAATCTCAGCCAGATGAGCACCAGGTCCCTTGGCCTGCTCCTCTAGGTCAATAAAGGGACGACTAGCTGAAGCATCATCAAAAATCAACCAGTTCAAGCCTTCCAAATCAAGCTTTTTAACCCCATCTAGCCCTTGTAAACTTGAAGGATCATCTGTTTCTCTTAAATCATAGTTGACTGAGCTGGCTTCCTGGTAACGACCATCTGCAAAGAGATAGGTTTTAGCAATGGCCTCTGGTCTAGAAGCACTAAAAATCAAGTAAGAGATAGCGCCATTTTCATAAGGAATCAAGATTTGACGTGAACCACCTTTACCAGCAACCCCACCAGCCTTGACTAGCTGGGCTCCCTGATCTGTCAGATAATAGATTCCAAGCAAGACCTTATCTTGCTTTATCAGCAATTCTTTCTTTCCATCCTTATTGATATCGTAGAAAGTATAGCTGATGTCTTTCCCTTGGTAATCAAACAAAATAGAATCGATATAAGACTCTTCTTTGTCACCTGTCGAATTCTGTGGCATTTGTTGTTTTTGTGCTGTCTTAACTCGCTCTCTATAGGAGTCTAAGATATTCTGATAGACGATTTGGTAATCAATCTTGGCTTGTTCAGCTTTTTTGGCGTCTGAAGCACTGGTTTGGACTGTAGTGTCAGCCGACTGACCTTCGCTTGTCTGGCTAGCTTGCTGCCCACAGGCTGCTAATAAAAGCACTGAGCTAGCCACTAACAAGCCACTTAAGATACTTTTCTTGGACATAATACCTCCTTTTATTTCTTTTTAAAAGATTTACCAGCTAGTATACCAGAAGGATCTGAAGTAATAGTCAACTCTCCACCTTTAATCTCATAACCTAGTTTCAGTGAAGACAATTCAAGAGTCTTTTC
Source organism: Streptococcus mitis (assembly GCF_023110375.1). Taxonomy (GTDB): domain Bacteria; phylum Bacillota; class Bacilli; order Lactobacillales; family Streptococcaceae; genus Streptococcus; species Streptococcus mitis_CI. The sequence goes on from NZ_JALDVV010000002.1 coordinate 40,699, forward strand.
TTTCTGATTGACCTTCATCTCGTCTGTCTGCTCCGTTGGCTTGCCTTCTGTCAGGATACCAATCGTTTTTCCTTTGGTATGAACTTGTCCCTTATCACCCTTGATTTGGATGATCACAGTTGCTTCTTCCATAAATGGCATGCTACCTTGATAGACATAAGTCCCATCTGCTGATGAGCAGGCTGCGAGAAGCAATAAGCTCGTTACTAACGATAATACAAATGCAAATTTCTTTTTCAATTTTTATCCCTCTTTTTTCTTTAAAATAATTCCTAATCCTGCCAAGAAGCCATATCCTAATAAAGCAAGGAGGCTGACTTGACTGCCAGTATTTGGCAATGCTTTTTGTCCAGCTTCTTCTTGGGCTGGAGATAGAACTGCAGGCGCTTGGTAGCTTGGTGTTGGCCCAACAGGTTTCATATTCTGGTCACCAGCTTGACCTGGTTTGTCGGCATTCGGTTGGTCACTTGGTCTGTCACCTTTAGGCTCTTGAACTGGTTCTTCGCCTTTCGGTTGTTCAGCCTTTGGTTCTTCTGTCTTTGGTCGTTCAACTTTGGGCTGCTCTCCCTTAGGTTCTTCTGTCTTAGGCTGTTCTACTCTTGGCTGTTCAACTTTTGGTTGTTCAACTTTTGGCTGTTCTAGTTTAGGTTGTTCAACACTTGGTTGTTCAACTTTTGGCAACTTATCAATTGGAAATTCTGGTAGTTCTGGTTGAATAGCGCCTGGGCCGTTTACGCCACCTTTGAATTCTGGTTTCTCTGGAATGATAGCGTCGTCGATTGTCTTATGTAGGAGCAATTTTTGATACTCACGTTCCGCTTCATCCTTGATTTTACGAGCTTTTTCTGCCTCGTCTTCTTTTTGCTTCACGTCACGTTTCAAATCATCTACGTGCTTGCAGAGTTCATCCAACTCTTTTGACTTAGCTTTCAATTCTGCTTCCAGTTTAGCTTTTTCTTGACTCAAATGAAGTGTTTCTGCCAACTTGTCTTTTGCTTTTTGCAGTGCGTCTTCCGCGTCTTTCAATTCTTTGTCTGCTTTCAAACGCTCAATCTTGGCATCTTCCAAGTCTTTGTCTTTTTGCTGACTTTCCGCCAATTTCTTAGCCAATTCTTTGTCGGCTTCGTCTTTTGCCTTGCGAGCTTTTTCTAGACGCAATGATTTGGCATTATCGTCCAGTGTCACACGTTCTAGCTTACGTTGAGCGTCTTCTGCTTTTTCTTGGGCTTTTTCAAGCTCTTTTACAGCTTCCGCACGTTTTGCTTCTTTAGCAGGTGTTTCAGACACTTCTTTTTCAAGTTCGGCAATGCGTTTCTCAATTTCTTGAAGCTCTGTTTTCACTTGTTCCAAGTTATCTTCAGCCGTCTTCTTATCTCCTTTAGCTTTTTCCAATTCCGCTTCTACTTCTTGTTTGCTTTGTAGAGTCGGGGTTGGAAGATTGACTTTAGAGTTTGGTCCGTAGAGTTCGTCGTATTTAGATTTTTGGATATCGGTATCATCGTTATCGATGTATTTTTCACCTTTCACTTTTAAAACATGAATACGGAATACATATGTGAAATCAGGGTCACCAAGGTCAGTTAAAAGCTGTCCACCTTTGATGATTGATGTGTTCAAGCCTAAAGTATCGGCATGTAGAAGACTATAAAAGTGACCATATCCACCAGTCAAGTATCCTTCTGCAAAGAATGATAAGAATGTTTCTGTCATACGAGCAATGAGTTCTTGTCTAGTCATTTTATCTGAACCCATTGGAATATTCATGAGGTCTTCATAATATTGACTATGAGTATCAACACCTGGATTATCAGATGCAATCAAGCCTCTTTTTCGTGCAACGTCGTTAATCCCACGTCCAAAATGGCTAAGGTCTTGGTAGTCATTGTCTTTATAGACTTTAGCAACTTCTTTGGCAAAATCTTTATTATTTGTGTTTAGTTTTGCTTCTGGTAAGTCTAATTGTTTACGAAGATTGTTTAAAAGAGTAACAAAATGGTTGTTTAAGTCATTAACGATATCTTGAGGAAGGTTATTTGGGTCATATTTGACATCATTTTCTCCGTCTTTGATTCCATTTTCGCTAATGCTACCGATTTTTTCCATCCATTTTTCATTTGTTTCACGGTCTAGTTCAGTCAACTCTTCTTCTAGTCGGCGAATATCTTTACGATATTGTTCCAACCAAACTGTATAGCGAGCGTTCCATTCTTCATCCGCTTTGTCGATTTGGTCTGCATCCATACCGTCCATATTTGGATATGGTTCTGGGTATTTATCCATACGACGTTTGATAAGCTCTTTAGCTTTAGCAAGCCATTCTGGAGTTACGGTTACATCTGTCGGATATTGTGCTGTTTTCAGTTTTTCTTCAGCATCTTTAACGGCTTTTTCCGCGTCTTTGACAGCGCCTTCTTTTGCTGTTTTATCTGCTTCTTTGTCGGCTTTGTTTTGGCGTTCTTGAACTTTCTTAGCTTCACGCGTTTTGTCGTCTTCTTTTGCTTTTTCTAGCTCTGTTTCCGCATCACGTTTAGCTTTGTCTTTTACAAGAACATCTTTATCCGCGTCATCTTTTTCTTTTTGAGCCTTGTCTTTCGCTGCTGGGTCATAGTCGTCTGTTGCGTCTTTTACCTCTTTGTCAGCTTTTTCGACACCTGTACGAGCCTTGTCAAGCTCATCTTTAGCGAGTTTGGCTTCGTCAGACTTTTTAGTCACTTGGTCAGCCTTATCTTTGGCTTCGGCTTCTTTGTCTGTTTTAGCCTTTTCTTTAGCGTCTACATCTTCTGTTTCCTTTTGGATTTTCTCAGGTGTAGCATCTTTGGCCTTTTCAAGGGCTTTTTCAAGAACTTCTTTTGCAGTTTTCTTAGCGTCTTTGTCTTTTTGCGCTTTATTAAGCGTATCTTTGGCTTGTTCAGCGTCTTTTGCTTTTTGGTCCGCGTCTTTAGCTGAATCCACAGCACGTTTTTCAGCGTCAGACAGGTCTTTGTCTGTGACCTTGTCGTTGACCGTAGCCGTTACTGTGTTTTCAGTTGGGGCTTCTGTGGCAAAGGCTGTTTGAGTAGTTGCAGCGACTCCCAAACCAGCAACTGTAGCAGTTGTTATAACCAGGGACTTTTTCATCCTTATCTCCTTTACTTTTAATTGACTTGATTATACAGTAAATAATCCCCTTTTTGGATATTTCTACCCAAAACAGTAGAATATTATACTTCCCCCCGACTTTTCCAAAAAAATCTACTAAAAACAGTAGATTTTTTCAAAATTATAGAAAATTAAGTTATAATAAAATAAATCAAGACTAAGGAGATAATCATGGAACCGAAACACTATGGAGAAATCATTCAAAAAATCCGTCAAGATCGTAATATGACTCTTAAAGAGGCTGCTGGAGATGCTATTACTCCCAATAACCTCAGTCGCTTTGAAAAAGGGTTAGCCACTATCAAAGTCGATACTTTTTTTGATCTTTTGAACAGATTTAACTTAGATGGAGAAGACTATGCAGAAGTGTTACATATTCAAGATGATGGAACTCAAAGATCAAAACAAATTCTAAATGCATTATATCAAAATGATAGAATGAAAGCTAGGCAAATACTAGGAAAGAAAAGTGACTGGGGAAATATCATAGAGTATTACATACTAAAATTAGGCATTTTAAATCAAGCAAAAGGACATACAATAGATAAATTTACTCCTGATGAAGAAGAAGCTGTTAATTACTTGATCAACTATATATTTAATATTGATACTCTTTATCTTCGTGATTTTACTATTATTGAAATTCTTTTAATGTTTAAGATTCAATTTTTTGAGTTAAAATTCCTTGAATACATCGAAAAGCTAATTATGAAAGGATTGGAAGATTTCAAGTATATAACTGATCAGTTTTATCGCAGATATACTACAACTGGAACGCTTTTAGTTAGAGCATATTCTCGCTATGGATACTACGATAAAGCAGAAAATCTCATCTATAAGTTGAAGATCATAATGTCTAAAGAATTCCATAATGCATATTCAGTATATAACCTATTTAATTTAAACATATATGAAGTTCACAATCTACTTCGACAAAATAACCCTAAGGGCATTGAACGAGCTAATATTCTTCTTCATTACATGGATGCCCAAAACAACCTCTTCCCACTAGCAAAGATATTTGAAGCAAAGAACATATTCGTCCAAGACGTTCAAAGACTGAATAAAACTGGCATTCCATTCCCTCCAGAAGATGAGGAATAACTAACAACATCAGTCTAGAGCAAGATGTTTTATAACTTCAAAGCACCAAAGTCACTTTAGACTCTGGTGTTTTTTGACTTGATTTTAAAACAAAAACTCACCAACCTGAGTTGATGAGTTTCAAATCTATTTTCTAAATTTCCACTGGCTGTAAATCCCGAAACCGATAATCCAGATAGCTGAACCGATCGCTCCTACAAAGGTAGACTCTTGTAAAAAGAGGGTTACAAAGACAAAGGCAAAGAAGAGCATGGTTAAAGGATTTAAGAAACGATAGTGGGGCATGAGATAGCCATCCGCCATAAAGTCTGGTGACTTGCGGTATTTAAGGTGAGCCACCATAATCAAGATATAAATGGCGATATAAACACCTGATGACGATGCCGTAATCAAGGCAAAGGCATCCGAAACGCCTGGCAAGACATTAATAAAGGCTGCTAGGGCAATCAAGATTGCTGAAGCGATGATGGCATTTTGTGGCACATTGTGTCGAGAAAGAGTATCTGCTTTAATTGCTTTTAGGAAGCGATTTGGCGAATCATGGGCAATCTGGTACAAATGACGCCCTGTTGAATAAAGGGTTGAGTTAAGAGCAGACGCTGCTGAGGTCAAAACAACGAAGTTAATCAAGGCTGCCGCCCACTTGATACCTGCCAATTCAAACACTGTAACAAAGGGAGAATCAGCGGATGCAAGTTCACGCCAAGGAATAATGGACATAATGGCTAAGAGAGCTCCACCATAGAAAAAGACGATACGCAAAGGAATTTCCTTAACGGCTTTTGGCAAGACCTGACGTGGATTTTTGGTTTCAGAAGTTGTGACCCCGATAAACTCAATCATGAGGTAGGCAAAGAACACCATCTGGAAGGCCATGACAAAGTTCACTCCACCATTTGGGAAGAGAGAGAAATTATCAGTAATATTGGCCAAACTTGCTACGCCATGAGGTGTCTTAAAGCCTGTCAAGACCATAAAGACTCCTGTGGCAATCATGGCTAAAATAGCCACAATCTTGACCATCGCAAACCAAAACTCAACTTCCCCAAAGAGCTTCACCGCAATCAGATTAACCAAGGCTAGAATGGTCAAAAATCCAATCTCAATCATCCAACTTGGCCAGCTAGGGAACCAAAACTGAACATAGTGAGAGATGGCTGTGATTTCCGCCATACCGATAAAGACAACGGATAGCCAGTAAGACCAAACCGAGAAATAACCCCAGCCCTTGCCTAAATGGCGCGTGATAAAGTTGATAAAGGTATGTTGCTCAGGGTCTTGGTAGAGCATTTCCCCAACCGCACGCATCATGAGGAACATGAAAGCCCCAGTAATCATATAAATCAGTACAATAGAAGGACCTGTTAGGCTGATAGAGCGACCTGCTCCCAAAAAGAGTCCTGTTCCGATTGTTCCTGCAATGGCCATAACCTGCACATGACGATTGGTCAGACCACGCTCCATCTTATTTTTTTTCTTCTTTGAACTCATATCGTCTCCAATTCAATTTAAAATGGAAAAAGGAGTGAGTGAAGCGCACTGCCTCCCCACTCCTTTTTTCTATTTTTAGGCTGTTTTTTCAACTTTCAAGATTTTTACATCATAGCTACCAACAGGTGTTTCAATGGTTGCTGTATCACCTGTTTTCTTACCAATCAAGGCTTGTCCAATTGGGCTTTCATTTGAAACCTTTCCTGCAAAGGCATCTGCACCCGCTGAACCTACGATAATATAAACTTCTTCTTCGTCCTCACCAATTTCTTGGATAGTGACTGTTTTACCAATCGCTACTTCATCATCGGCAACTGAGTCGCTATTGACGATTTCAGCATAACGGATTTTTGTTTCCAAGCTAGAGATTTGTCCTTCAACAAAGGCTTGTTCATCCTTAGCCGCTTCGTATTCACTGTTTTCAGAAAGATCACCGTATGAACGGGCAATCTTAATGCGTTCTACCACTTCTGGTCGGCGAACCAATTTCAATTCTTCTAATTCTTTTTCAAGTTTTTCCTTTTCCGCAAGGGTCATAGGATATGTTTTTTCTGCCATTTTTCTCAACTTTCTTTCGATAGTATTGAATCTCTATCTGAGATTCTCATTTTTGTAGTCTTAGTTTGAACTACTATTTTGAGTAAGCTTGCTATTGACGTGCTCAGCTACATTACGATCATGCTCTTCCTGTGTCACTGCGTAATAGACTTTACCATCTGTAACATTGGCTACAAAGTAGAGGTTCTCACTCTTTGTTTGGTTGATACTTGCTTCAATCGCGTCCTGACTTGGACTATCTACTGGACCAGGCATCAAACCAGGTTTTGTATAAACATTGTATGGTGAATTAATCGATGTGTCAATTCCAGCATCATCTGCTAGGCTGATATTTTGGCCAAGTTTCCCTTGGGCATACAAGATTGCAATATTGCTTTGAAGTGGCATACCAAGGTTCAAACGATTGTAGAAGACACCTGCAATCAACTTACGGTCTTCAGTCTTAGCACCTTCTTTTTCAACAAGTGAAGCAATTGTTAGCAATTCATTGACTGTCAAGTTTTTAGACTTGATTGCACTATAGTGCGGAGTCAAGGTCTTATCCATAGCTGCCAGCATCTCATCAATCAAACTTTCAATAGTTGTGCTTTCCTTGATAGAGTAGGTCGCTGGGAAAAGATAACCTTCCAAACGGTAACGAACTCCACTTTCTTTCGTTGGCAAGCTTTCGAGTAGATTTGGATATTTAGCAACTTCTTGACTGATAAAGTTGTCATCTTGCACTTTAGCCAAGAAAGCTTCTGCTGTCAAAGGTTCTTTAAATTCACCTTGCAATTGGCCTACAGCTTGAGCTATTTGATCAATGGTATATCCTTCTGGAATGGTCAAATCTGCAAGTGAAGGTTCTTGAGGTTCAGGAGTACCACCTTTTTGGAGTTCCTTAATGATATCCTCTGTACTCATGCTCTTTTGCAAATTGTAATATCCAGCCTTCAAATCTGAATAATTCTTATATTTAGCATAAAAAGCAAAAATCACTCCGTGTTTAATCACACCAGAATGTTCAAGTGCTGATCCAATCTCTTGGACATTGGATCCTTCTGGGATTTGAACCGTTACATATTCCTTAGAATTTGCATCAACTGGTAATAAAGATGATTGAACATACTGGTAACCAAAGTAACCACCTGCTGAAATCAAGGCAAGGAAAATCAATAGAGAAATGAAGAAAGCTTTCAAATGTGATTTTTTCTTCTTAACAGGTTTAACTGTCTCACGACGACTACGACGTGGAGTTTCAGAAATCACGTCAACAGCTTCCGCTTCGACGACCGGTTCAGGTCTTGGCGCTTCTGCTTGTGTCTCTTTTGGTTCTTCAGTTTTATAAGAAACAGCTACTCTTGTTGGAGTTGTGTTCAAATCTCTTTCGACCTTTTGTGGACGATTGACATCTGGTCCTGGAACCGGTCCTGAGGGACTTGCTTCAGCTGGTGAAGCTGGAACATCTTGACTAGGATGACTAGGAACGATTGGAGCTTCCTCTCTTAGTTCCTCCGCCGGTGATGCAGGCACATCTTCACTAGGATGCTGTGGAACACGTGGTGCATTCTCCATAATTTTTTCAACAGCTGATAGGGATGCATTCATCACCTCTTCATCAGCAATTTTTGTGTCAGGGACAGACAAAGCTGATTTTTTTTCATCAAGCTCAGCGGCCTCTTGGCGAATCCCTTCATAACGTTTTACTTTTTCTAAATCACGCAAAATCTGCTCTTTAAAGCTTAATTTTTCGTCTTCTCTTGGCTTTTCACTCAAAAGTTTATCCTCCTCGTTGACAATCCATAATATTATATCTTAAAAACGAAAGAAAAGCAACTTAGCATGCTTTTCTAGCTTATTTTTTAGCTTCCCAGACCATATCATACCAAGTTTCCCCTGCAAAGGTTGACTGAGACTGGCCTTCATTGACAAATCCATGCTTTTCGTAGTAGGTGATGAGATAGTCATGACAGGTTAGGTTAATGCCTTCTCTTTTGTGTTCAAGAGCCAACTCTTTCAAGGCTGTTAGTAATTTCTGACCAAGTCCAAGGCCCTGTGCCTCCTCGGCAATAGAAAGACAGGTCACAGAGATATAACCACCAGGCTCATGACTATAATCTTCTATCGCTTCTGTAAAAGACTGATCTTGCAGATAGCGGTGTGGTCCAACTGGCCCTTCTATATACCCCATGATTCTGCCTTCTTTTTCTGCAACCAGAAACGAGGTCTGAATTTCTCGCAAATGCGCCTCAAAAACAGAGCGAGGAATGGCTTCTTCAATCGAGAAATTTTCTAGTTCAATCTCAACGATACGATCCAAATCTTCTAATCTTGCTTGTCTGATTTTCATTGTGCCTCCAGATAAAAGGGATTAAACCAAATCATACTAAAACCCTGGCTAGTTGCATAAAGCGAAGTTTCTTCATCAATAAAACCGTTCATTTCAAAATAGGATAGCAACTCATCAGGACTCTTCAAACGAATAGCTTTGTAATCCAGCTTAACTGCCACATCTTTCAAAGCCGCAAGAAGAAGCGTGCCCAAGCCCTGTCTCTGATGGCCAGACTCAATGACTAAAGAATGCATTTCTAGACATTGCGGATTATGTGGCTGAGGACCACCGAGAACATAGCCTAGAAGCTGATTTTCATCCCTAGCTAGAAGAAAGGTATCCGCATACTTACGGATACTTTCTTCTAAAATATGGGAAGGTTGCTGCTTTTCAGCTGGAAAAGATGAAGCCTTAAGTTCCTCTATCACAGCCAAATCAGACTTACTTGCCTGAATGATCTTAATTGGAATTTCCATGGGAAAATCCTATTGAACATTGCTTGTCAAGTTAGACAAGAGTCGCTCAAATGAGTATTCATAGGTTTGGATATCTCCTGCTCCCATAAAGACGTAAACAGCATTGTCATGGTCTAGGAGTGGAGAAACATTTTCAACAGTGATCACTTGGTGTTTCTTGTTGATTTTATTAGCTAGGTCTTCTACCTTAACATCACCATGGTCTACTTCACGAGCAGATCCATAAATTTGCGCTAGGTAAACTGCATCCGCCTGGTTCAAAGCGTGGGCAAAGTCGTCCAACAGGGCAATAGTTCTAGTAAAGGTATGCGGTTGGAAGATTGCTACGATCTCTTTACTTGGATATTTTTGACGAGCCGCATCCAAAGTAGCAATGATTTCTGTTGGATGGTGGGCAAAGTCATCGATAATCACCGTATCATTGACAATTTTCTCAGTGAAACGACGCTTAACACCGGCAAATGTTTTCAAGTGTTCACGAACTAAGTTCAAATCAAATCCAGCTGTATAAAGAAGACCAATAACGGCTGTCGCATTCATGATATTGTGACGACCAAAGGTTGGAATATGGAATTGCCCCAAGTCTTGTCCACGGAAATGAACTGTGAAGGTTGAACCAGTTGTTGAACGAAGAAGATCACTAGCGACAAAGTCATTACCTTCTGCTTCAAAACCATAATAATAAATTGGTGCATCAGACGTAATCTTACGCAATTCAGCATCTTCTCCGTAGATAAACAAACCTTTGGTAATTTGTTTAGCATAGTCGTTAAAGGCATTGAAAACATCCTCTAGACTTGTGAAATAGTCTGGATGGTCAAAGTCAATGTTAGTGATGATAGAATATTCTGGGTGGTAAGGCATGAAGTGGCGCTCATATTCGTCAGATTCAAAGACAAAATATTTGGCATTAGCTGATCCACGACCTGTCCCGTCTCCAATCAAGAAGCTAGTATCTGTGATATGAGACAAGACATGAGACAACATACCTGTCGTTGAAGTTTTTCCGTGCGCTCCAGCAACTCCCATGCTAACAAAGTCGCGCATAAAGCTACCTAGGAACTCATGGTAACGTTTGTAGCTAATGCCATTTTGGTTCGCATAGGCAATTTCGACGTTGTTATCTGGACGAAAGGCATTTCCAGCGATAATTTCCATATCACCGTCTAGATTCTTTTCATCAAAAGGAAGAATGGTAATTCCTGCCTGCTCAAGACCACGTTGAGTAAAGTAGTACTTTTCAACATCTGAACCCTGTACCTTATGCCCCATTTGGTGCAACATCAAGGCCAAGGCACTCATACCTGATCCCTTAATTCCGATAAAATGATATGTCTTTGACATGTTTTCTCCCCTATTCCGTAATTCTTGTCAGATTCAACTCTTGGGCAACCTGACGTTCTTGTTCTTTTTGTTGATTCTTTTTATTGTAGATTTGGCTCTTCTTCAGAAAATCATAATTGTTTTTCTTTGGGCCTGAAGTTTCTTTTGGCTCAGCTTGAGTCGACATATTGTTCACTTCTTCCGCCAAGATGTAATGAGATTGGGTCAATTTTTGACTATATTTGACAAATTCACCAGGATTTTCCTTTTGGAAAGGCGCGGTAGGTTGATTGCCCTGTCTAACCAGACTTGGCTGAGAATGGCGTCTTGTAGGAGTAATATCCTTAGTCAGATAGCTTGCTGAGCGTTTCTTTTTCAAGTCCGCACGCGCTTCTTCACGCGCCACTTCCGCATAGCTCTTTCCTTCTTTTTTAACTCCTAAACCAGCCTTCTTAGGTTTCTCTACTGGCTTTTCAATCGGTTTGACTGGTTTTTCTTCAGTAATAGGAGCCCACTCCAGATAATTCTTATCACGGTATTCTCCCTTGATATTACTGATAAAGTCAGATTCATCATAGAGGTCCATAACCGGCATCTCAGTCAACATGATCTCATCATCTAACACCAATGGAAATCGTTCTTCTCTCATTTTCTATTTCCTTTCAACACTTCATTATAGCGTATTGTCTTGATTTTTCAAGTGCTGGCTTCAGAAATTCCCAAAATTTCTCTAATTTGTGCTAGGGTCAGACTGCCACGTGACTCTGTGCCGTCCAATACTTGTGACACCAGATGTTTCTTCTGTTCTTGAAGTTTCTGGATTTTCTCTTCAATGGTTCCCTTGGTCACCAAACGATAGACCTCAACCGTTTCTTCCTGACCCATCCGATGGGCACGGCCAATAGCTTGCGCTTCCACCGCAGGATTCCACCAAAGGTCAACCAAGATAACTGTATCAGCACCTGTCAGGTTCAGACCGACACCACCAGCCTTAAGGGAAATCAGAAAGGCATCTCTTTCCCCTTGGTTAAAGGCCTTGGTCATATCTTGTCTTTCCTTGGCTGGGGTTGAACCCGTAATTTTAAAGGAAGTCATGCCCAAGTCTGGCAGTTCTTGTTCAATTTTCTCCAACATTCCCTTGAACTGCGAGAAAATCAAGACACGGTGTCCACCGTCTGCCACCTGTACCAGCAGATCTCGGAGACTATCCAGTTTACCACTGGCACCCTGATAATCCTCCATAAAGAGGGCAGGGGTGTCACAGATTTGACGCAAGCGCATCAGACCAGACAAGATTTCCACTCGACTTCGTTGGAATTCCTGGTCTGACACTTGAGCCAGTCGTTCCCGCATCTGTTGTAACTGGGCCAGATAGATAGCCTTTTGCTGGTCTTCCAGTTCATTCTTATAAACGACTTCTATCAAATCTGGCAATTCAGTCAGAACTTCTTCTTTCTTGCGTCGCATAACGAAAGGCTTGATAAACTGAGCTACTCGCTCAGCTGGCAATTTCATAAATTCTTTCTTGCTTGGCAAGAGTCCTGGCATAACAATTTGGAAAATAGACCACAACTCACCCAGATGATTTTCAATAGGAGTTCCTGACAAGGCAAAGACCGACGGTACTACAAACTGTCTCAAGGTCTGGGCAATCTTGGTCTGGGCATTTTTCATGACCTGAGCTTCATCTAAGAAAAGGAAGTCAAAGGCTATCCCCTGATAAAGATCACTGTCCTGACGGAAGGTAGCATAACTCGTCACATAGATTTGATGACTCTCAGCAAGAATCTCTTCACGACTAGCTTTCAAACCATGAACAACAGCCACATCCAACTGTGGAGCAAATTTCTGAAATTCATCCGCCCAGTTGTAAATCAAACCTGACGGAGCTAAAATCAAAACCCGACTTTCTTTTGTCACTTGACTGGTCAAAAAAGCAATAGTCTGTAGGGTTTTACCAAGTCCCATATCATCAGCCAAAATCCCACCAAAACCATAATAATGGAGCATTTGCAACCAACGAATTCCCTTTTCCTGATAATCTCGTAAATCAGCCTGAACCTGAGTTGCTTGCAAAGGAAAGTCCTCTGGATGCGTCAAATCCTGGGCCAGATTCTGGAATTCTTGTGAAAAAGAAACACGGTCACGCCCCTCAAAAAGATGAGCTAAACTGTAGGCCAAGGATTTTCGAGCCTGTAAGGAGCCATCTTTTAGTTCAAATTGCCCCAGTTCCTGTAAATTTTGGCGAATCTTCTTGGTTTCTTCATCGAAAAAGTAGACTTGATTGGACGAATCAATATAAAAATCTTGATTATCAACCAAGGCCTGCATGGCTTGGTCAATTTCCTCTTGGGCAATATCTTGAAAATCAAACTGGATTTCCAAGAGACCTCCCTTGGAAGCAATCTGCACTTGAGGACTCGCTAGACTATATAGTTCTTCTAACTTGTCTGATAGGTTAACATGCCCGAGTTTTTCAAAGACTGGGATGATATCATGGAAGAAATGATAGACAGACTCTGCTTTTAAGGCCTGACGCCAAGATTGAAAGTCCGCTTCAAATCCAGCTGCCAAACAGACTTGGAAAATTCTTTCTTCTAAGTCAGCATCACTCGAAAAGGGTAATTCTTCTAGCTCTTGTCGGCTAGATACCTGTCTATCCCCATAATCAAACCGGATTTCCAGACGAATCCGATTATCCTCTTCCCTGTCAAAGTAAAAAGAGGGAGAAAAAGTTTTGATTTGTAGACGTTCTGGAGCTGAGACGTTCCCCATCTGGCTAAAGAGAGTTAAACAAGAAGCCAACTTATCTCGGTCACTACTATCAAATTGCAGGTATTTCTTTCCATGCTGATCCAAAGGCAACACTTTGATTTCCTTGAGAAGACGCATCTGCTGGTCTGTTAGAAAATAAACCTGACCTTTATGGAAAAGCACAGCTCCCTGATAAAAGACATTGACCCTTGGACTCTCACTGATTTCCATTTCAAAATAATCCGAGTATTCTGTTACTGTAAAGGCAAATAGATTGGCATCCGCATGCAAATCCTGAAAAAGGAGGGTTTGGTAGCTATCCACTTGATGGTCAAATTGAAAATGGGGCAAGGCCATCAGTAAATTCACACCCTGCTCAAAAAAGGTCAGAGGAAAAAAGAGGTGCCGACCTTGGTTTTGGAAAAAAAGCTCTAAACTAAGTCCTTCCTCCGTTAGTCCGTGCAAGAAAGTCAGAAGCTCTTGGCTGGCCTCATCAAAGGATTCCCAAGACAGAGACTTCTCATAGGTCTTACCAATCATATAAGGTTTTCTCTTCTCGACGACTTTTAAAAAGAGTGGAATATCCCGAATGACATAGTATTTTTGACTACTGATTTGCCCGATTCTCAGAGTCCACAAGATACGATTGGTTCCTGCTTCCACTTGTCCTACAGCCGATAAATCATAGGCTCGGTCTGGGTTTGGAGACAAGATTCGATCCAAAAATTTTCCACCCAAGGTCACCTTGGTTTCAACGGCCTCTTTTTCCTCATGACCTTCTTCCAGACTTTGCAAGATTTCCTGACCACGCTCATCATTTTTCAGAAAATGCTCCAGAGCTGCCAAATGCACACAGTAGCCCCTCTTTTGGAAAAAATCACAGGCACAAAAAACCAAATCATCCTCTAAACTATAGCGCAGTTCTTCTTCTGCAACGCGAGCGTAGAGCCGATTATTCTTTTCCTTGATGATGTCAACCTTACCAGTTTCATAAAGGGCAACGCCTTCGATACGGACTTTCCCCGGAATCAATTTAGCCATATTTTTACCTTTACCTTATCTTTTTATTATACCATATTTTCCCCTATGAAAATAGCCTTCTAGAGATACTTTTCTCCTAGAAGGCTGGATTTTTAACGTTTGGCAAAAGTCGTCACAATTCGCTGACAAACTTCTTGTAGCAGGGATTTAGGCATGGCTACATTGAGACGGGCATGGAGACTTCCTTCCTCCCCAAAATCCAAACCACGGTTGAGGATAACCTTAGCTTCATTTCTCAACAGCTCTTGCAATGTTTCATCAGTCAGGTCATAGGCTGAAAAATCAAGCCAAATCAAGTAGGTTCCTTGCGGTTTCATGACCTTGATTTTAGTCTCTTTTCCAAATAGTTCCACCACATAATTGATGTGGTCTTCAAAGACTTGCTTGAGTTCCTCTAACCAATCCTTCCCATAGCGATAAGCAGCTTCTGTCGCCAAATAGCCCAAGCCTGAAATTTCATGCTGATTATTGGTCAACTGGCGTTTCTGGTAAGCCAGTCTCAACTTAGGATTTTCAATGACTGCATAGGAATTTTTTGTCCCAGCAATATTAAAGGTTTTAGTGGCACTGGTCAAGACGATAGCAAATTCTTTAAAGTCAGGGTTGACAGTATTGAAGGAATGATGCTTGTGACCAAAGAGGGCCAAATCTTGGTGAATCTCATCTGAAACCAAGAAAACACCGTGTTTTTGACAGAGTTGGCCAATCTTGTCCAACACTTCCTTTTCCCAAACACGTCCACCAGGATTGTGAGGGTTGCAAAGAATATAGAGTTTGACCTCCTCTTCCACCAAATCCTTCTCCAGTCGGTCAAAGTCAATCTCAAACAGACCATCCTTTTCCACCAAAGAATTGGTAATCAATCTACGGTTGTTCAACTTGACACTGCGTGCAAAGGGTGGATAGACAGGTGTGTTAATCAAAACCGCTTCGCCTTCTTTTGTAAAGGCTTGAATAGCTGTTGAGATGGCTGGTACCACACCCTCGATAAAGACAAGAGCCTCTTTGTCAAAGTGGTAACCGTGTTGTGTGGCTTCCCACTTTTGAACTTCCTTAATTAACTCTTCACTGGCATAGGTATAGCCATAAACCAGTTGATCCGCATAAGTTTGCACGGCTTGGCGGATTTCAGGCAAGACTACAAAGTCCATATCCGCTATCCAAGCTGGTAGGACTTCACTATCCGTTTCTGCTTCTTTCCATTTATAGGTATGATGCCCTAAACGGTTTGGCAGGCTTGTAAAATCATATTTTCCCATCTTTGTCTTATCCTTCCAAGGCTTGGCGCAAATCTGCAATCAAATCTCTAGCATCCTCAATCCCAATTGATAAACGCAAGAGGTCATCTGTCAAACCATAAGAATGGCGCACTTCTGCTGGAATATCAGCGTGAGTTTGCGTCGTTGGATAAGTAATGAGACTTTCTACCCCACCTAAACTTTCCGCAAAAGAGAAGACCTTGAGGCTGTTTAAAATGTGAGGAATGCGTTTTTCATCTGCTACTTTAAAGGAAATCATGCCTCCACGACCAGTGTAGAGAACTTCCTTAACTGCTGGAGAATCCTTCAAAAAGGCAACCACTTCTTGGGCGTTAGCTGTTGAGCGCTCCATACGAAGAGACAAGGTCTTGAGACCACGAATCAATTGATAACTATCAAATGGAGACAAGACTGCCCCTGTCGTATTGAGATTATAAAAAAGCTTCTCGTATAGTTCTAAACTATTGGTCACAACCACTCCAGCCAAGACATCATTGTGCCCTGCTAGATACTTGGTTGCTGAATGAAGAACGATATCTGCTCCATCTTCAATTGGACGTTGGTAAATAGGGCTATAGAAGGTATTGTCCACCACCACTTTAGCACCCTTAGCATGAGCCAATTTTGCTAGTTTTTCGATATCAAATTCCAACATCAAGGGATTGGTTGGTGTTTCGATATAGAGAACATCCACGTCCTTTTCTAACTCGGCAATCAACTCTTCTTCTGTATTAGCATAGGTAAAATGGAACCGACCTTCCTGCTCGACTTGGTTGAACCAACGGAAAGAACCCCCATACAGATCGCGTACAGCCAAGACTTTACTTCCTACTGGAAAAACACTAAAAGCCAGTACAATCGCAGCCATTCCTGAGCTCGTCGCTAGGGCATAGTCTGCTGATTCGATTGCCGCCAAGACCTCTTCCGCCTTACTGCGAGTTGGGTTTTTAGTACGGGTATAGTCAAATCCAGTAGACTGGCCAAACTCTGGATGCTGATAAGTGGTTGAAAAATGAAGCGGTGTCACCAAAGCTCCTGTCGCTTCATCTGTTTTAATGCCCGCCTGGGCCAAAATTGTGTTAATGTGTAATTCCTTGCTCATACAATACCTCCAAATCTATAGTAACTATTGTACCACTTATTTTCATCAACTCATTTTCTTCTTTTCAAGAGCTGGTTATAGTTTTAAACTATAGACTTATACTCTTCGAAAATCAAATTCAAACCATGTCAGCGTCGCCTTACCGTACTCAAGTACAGCTTGCGGCTAGCTTCCTAGTTTGCTCTTTGATTTTCATTGAGTATTAGCTAGTAAAGCTAAAAAGAATCCAGAAAAGCTTCCAGATTCTTTTGTAACGATGATTACTAGAGTTTTATTTCGACTGAAAGAAATCGTGTTGGGCTAAATAGTCATAATGGTCTTTGTTAAATTGATACTGGCCCACATGCTGACTAACCTGACCGACATCCACGGAAAAAATATAGGCTTCATTTTTATAGTTCCAGTTCAGCCTAACTGTATTCAAGACTATCTTATAAGTAAAATCTTGAACTTGATTCCAAGGCATCTCTACGACTTGATTAGAACGATTCTCAGTCACATCACTGATATCCATCAAGTAGATTCCCTTAGGTGTGAATGCCAGAATCTTAGGCTTCACACTCGACTGAACATAGTAGGAACCACCTATAATGAAAAAATCAATAAAAGATTTCAGCAATGTCTTTTTCTTAAAAGCCATCAGAAAATTCTTTTGCCCTTCAATGCGACAAGTTGAAAGAAATGATGCAATCTGTTTTTCTGTTGCAAACTCCATAATAGCGCCCATAATCTTACCTCCATAACGATTAGTAAATAGGCAGTTAAGAATTCTTCACTTAAAGAAGAACTTATCATTTGTTGCATTTTATCTTACTTTTACAGTAGACGGCATCCCTCCTATAAAATCATCCTAGCATATGCATACTTCAGTTAACACTGGAAGAGGATTTAAAAAATAGCTCTCACAACTTTTATTATATTTATTATATCATAAATCTGATAAACAATTTAAAAAATGTAAGCACTTTTCTTCCAACTTCGCTATCATTCTATTAAAAAACGACAGCTTCTTTCGAAACCATCGTTTTTCTTGAAAAATTCTTATTTGACATGTTTTGCCAATTCTTCTTGGGCTTTTTTATTGGATTCTTCTTTTTCTTTCAGCCATTTTTCTTTGGCTTTTTCATATTCATCTTTTGTGACTGTTTTATCTTGTACTTTGAGATATTTATATGATTCGATACCTTTATTACCAGCTAATGAATATGGTGTTGAGAAAGGAACGACTTTTCTCAATGTTGGTGTTCCACCCTTAGAAACATTTGGAATCGCTAAAGCGCTATCTACCAACCACGCTTGGATATCAGCATACTTTTCATAGCGTTTTGCAAGATCTTGTTCCTTATTGGCTTCTTCCAACATTTGAGTGTAGACATCCAGTCCAACAGCCTTGGCCTTATCATTGGCTTCACCTGGCTCTAAACCTAGATTTTGCAACAAACCACCAGAATTAAGGTTGAAGACATCAAGATAGGTTGAAGGGTCTTGATAATCTGCACCCCAACCACCATTGTATAGATCATAATCCTTCTGAGCTGCTGTCTGAGCCAAATAGCTTGTATTATCATAGTCTTCAGTAGTAAGTTGTTGAATATCAATTACAACATTTTCTGCACCTAAAGCTGCTTCAATAGATTGCTTCATAGAATTTGCCTCTTGAACACCCTGTTTAGCAGCTTGGTCAACTGTCATGTCCAAGTGGATAGGGAATTGAATTCCTTTAGCTTGGAGTTCTTTCTTAGCCTCTGCAAATTTAGCCTTAGCTTTTTCAGCATTGTAGTATGGATCTTGGGCATCCGCAAAGTTGATTCCTTGCCATTCCTTACCGTAGTTAACCATTTTAGACGCAACTACTTCACCAAAGTCTTTGCCATTGATACTTACGAAGTTTGGTGGAACGACTAGGTTACGCAAAATCTTGGTTGCACCATCCTCTCCTTGAGATTGAGCCCCGTAAGCTGTTCGGTCATAGGCAAAGTTAATGGCTTGACGGAAGTTTTTATTAAGAACCGCTTCCTGAGTCGATTTCTTTTCAGCATCACTTGTCTTGGAAGTGAATTTATAAGATTTTCTATCTAGGTTAAAGTTTAAGAAATAAGAAGTGGCATCTTGCAAGCTATAGATGATATTGTCCTTATTCTTTTCTTTAATACCTTCAAAGCTTGCACTATTTGGATAAAGGCGAGCATAACTATAAGCACCCTCAACAAAGTTACGAGCTAGTGCATCTTGGTCACTACCATCATAATAAGCCAATTTCACATCATCTACAAAGACATTTTTAGCATCCCAGTAGTTCGGATTTTTCTTGAATTCAATGACAGATTTTGAAACAAAGGATTTCATCAAGAAAGGTCCATTGTACAAAATACTAGATGGGTCTACCTTCCCAAAATCATCCCCTTTTGATTTCAAGAAATCCGCATTGACTGGGAAGAGAATGGTTGAGGTTGTTTTTGAGTTCCAGTAAGATTCTGGTCGTGTCAAGGTATATTGAACAGTTTGATCATCAAGAGCCTTAACTCCGACAGTTGAAAAGTCGCTTGTTTTACCAGTGATGTAGTCATCTAAACCAGCAACGGATTCTTGCACCAAGTACAAGGCTTCTGATTTTTTATCAGCCGCATATTTCAAACCAGTTACAAAATCTTGGGCAGTTACAGGAGCATATTCATCTCCATCTGCAGTATACCATTTTGCATCTTTACGAAGTTTGTAGGTATAAGTCAAACCGTCTTTAGAAACAGTCCAATCCTCTGCCAAGGATGGGATATAGTTACCGTACTGATCATTTTCCATGAGACCATCTACTAGATTAGTCACAATATCATTGGTTGTTGCACGGTTTTCTGCTAGATAGTTCAAACTAGATGGATCACTAACATAGACATAATTATATGTTTTCGACGCATTCGTTGAATTTCCACACGCGCTTAATAAAATACCTGCGCTTAACACGACACCTGCAAGTGCTGCATACTTGGCCTTAGACTTTTTCATTTCCAGAACCTCCTGATTTAAATATTTGTCTTATTATACAACTTGAGTTTTATTTAGTCAATAGCTTTTTAAGTAAAATTTAAGAAAAATAAAATTTCTATCTACAAACTATAGAAATTATTCTACAAAATAATAAAAAGAGAATAATTCAAGCATTTCATGATAGAAATGTTCAAATTATTCCTTTTATTTATAAATATTTTTTAAGTTAATTTTAATTTGATTCGTAAGCGATCTGCTTGGGCTTTTCCTATCACCTTATCCAACAAACGGGTACGGAGACTCAAGAATCCGTAAACACCTCCACCCATGGCACCGACAAGAGCTACGTATAGGAAACTCCACAAACGTCCACTTGGTTGGAAAACAAATCCAAGTATCCACTGGATGGCACCTACACCGATGAACATAACAAAAGTTAACAAACTGATTAAAATGGTACGCTTCAAAATCACCTTGCGCTTAACACCAGTTACCTTGCAAATGTCCCGATACATCAAAACATTAGGAATAATAAGACCAATTGTTGTAGAAATCAAAGGCCCGTAACTGTGGAAGAGAGCGATGGTTGGCAGTTGCAAGACCAGCTTGGCAATGGAACCATAGATAAAATAGAGAACTGCCTTGCGGTTGCGGAACATGGCTTGAAGCATTGGAGACAAGACCATGTACAAGCCTAGAATAGTAGACTGTAAAACTGCGAAGACAAACAAGCCCATGGCCAAACTATCTGGCTGGCCATAGAAGACAGTATAGAGAGGTTCTCCTACCATGACCACTCCAACCGTTGCTGGTAGCAGGAATAAGAAAAGCATGGTAATGCTGTCCTGAACTAGACGAGAAGCCGCCTTCAAGTCCCCCTTAACATAGTTTTCAGTCAAAAGTGGTAAGCCGACACTCCCAATTGAAACTCCCACAGAGATTAAAATCATAGTAATTTTATTCGGATTGGCAGAGAAATAAGAAAACATGACAACCAAGTCTTCATTGCTATAGTTGGTAAACCACTTCATACTATTGATAAAGGTCATCTGGTCTAAAATCTGGAAGAGTTGAATGGCTGATCCTGTCAGGATAAAGGGAATGGCTTCCTTAATGGTGTCGACCAAAAGACGCTTGCTGTTTATCTTATCTCCTGTTTCAAGGACTCTTTTAAGTAATCCTTCTTTGGCAAGGAAATAGATCAAAACTGCAAAACTAGCTACCATGCCGACAAAGGCAGCAAAGGTGGATTGGGTAACCGCTGCTAGATAATCCCCTGAACCCATTTTCATAATCATAAAGGTAGCTAAGAGCATCCAGATAACACGAATGACCTGCTCAGCGATTTGGCTCATGGCATAAGGTTTCAGGTTATTCATCCCTTGGAAGAAGCCTCGAATCACACTCATAGATGGGAAAATCAAGACCGCCCAAGCCAAGCTCTGCATGATGGGGATCAAGTCTTTGCCCACGCCAGATAAGTCTGCTAGCCAAGGAGCAAAGACATACAAGACTAGTGCAAAAACAAGACCTAGTCCTGTCATAAAGCCTAAAAAGCTCCGAATCAGGGCGAAGCTATGCTCTTCTTCTCGCATGGTATTGTACTTGGCCACTTGCTTGGCCACCGCAACTGGAATACCCGCTGTTGAAATCAGCAAGAACCATGCATAGATATTGTATCCCATGGTAAAGAGGCCATTTGCTGTAGCCGCATAAGACCCCATCCAGATATACCAAGGGATGATATAAATGGCACCGAGTAGACGACTGATAAAGTTACTAGCCGTTAGCCAAGCAGTCCCCCGTAACATCTGGGCCTGCTGGTGATTGTTTTCGTTAGACATAGATTCCTCATTTAATTTTAATAACTAGGAAAAATTCCTCATCTTCCATTATAAACTTTTCCTTGTCACTTGTAAATTTACGACTTTCGGTTTACAATAGAAAGTATGATTAAGATTGAAACCGTATTAGATATTTTAAAGAAAGATGGTCTCTTCCGTGAGATTATCGACCAAGGACATTATCACTACAACTACAGCCATGTCGTATTTGACACCATCTGTTATGACAGCCGCAAGGCCAAAGAGAAGAGCCTCTTTTTCGTCAAGGGTGCTGCCTTTAAGAAGGAATTTCTGATTTCTGCCATCTCTCAAGGCCTCGGTTGGTATGTGGCTGAAAAAGACTATGAGGTTGGTATTCCTGCTATTATCGTCAGCGATATCAAGAAAGCCATGAGTTTGGTAGCTATGGAATTTTATGGAAATCCACAGAAAAAACTCAAACTCCTCGCCTTTACTGGTACTAAGGGTAAAACAACAGCAGCCTATTTTGCCTATAACATTTTATCTCAAGGAAATCGACCGGCTATGCTCTCGACTATGAATACAACTTTAGATGGCAAGACTTTCTTTAAGTCTGCATTAACAACCCCTGAGAGTATTGACCTCTTTGATATGATGAATCAGGCTGTGCAAAATGACCGCACCCACCTCATCATGGAGGTATCTAGTCAAGCCTATCTGGTCAAACGTGTCTATGGTCTAACATTTGATGTGGGAGTTTTCCTCAATATCAGCCCAGACCATATCGGCCCGATTGAACACCCTAGTTTTGAAGACTACTTCTACCACAAACGCCTCTTAATGAAAAATAGCCGAGCAGTCATCATTAATAGTGACATGGACCATTTTTCTGTCTTAAAGGAACAAGTGGCAGATCAAGACCATGATTTCTATGGTAGTCAGTCTGAAAACCAAATCGAAAATTCCAAAGCCTTTAGCTTCTCAGCTACAGGGAAATTAGCTGGAGACTATGATATCCAACTAATTGGTCACTTCAACCAAGAAAATGCAGTTGCTGCTGGACTTGCTTGTCTCCGTCTCGGAGCTAGTCTTGAGGACATCAAAAAAGGAATCGCTTCAACCCGAGTTCCTGGTCGCATGGAAGTCCTGACTCAGAAAAATGGCGCCAAGGTTTTCATCGACTATGCCCACAATGGTGATAGTCTCAAAAAACTAATCAATGTGGTTGAAACTCATCAAACTGGAAAGATTGCTCTGGTGTTAGGTTCGACAGGAAACAAGGGAGAAAGCCGTCGTAAGGACTTTGGCCTCCTCCTCAATCAACACCCTGAGATTCAAGTCTTTCTGACTGCTGATGACCCCAACTATGAGGACCCAATGGCCATTGCAGATGAAATTAGTAGCTATATCAGCCATCCTGTTGAAAAAATTGCCGATCGCCAAGAAGCCATCAAGGCAGCTATGACTATCACAAATCACGAATTAGATGCAGTTATTATCGCCGGTAAGGGAGCCGATTGCTACCAAATCGTCCAAGGAAAGAAAGAAGCCTATCCTGGAGATGCAGCAGTCGCAGAAAATTATTTATAAGATAGTAAAAAAATCAAGGGAAACGAAACCCTTGATTTTTTCTATTTTTATTTAAAAGCGTTTTTCAAACCTTCAACGGCACCTTCTACAGCACCTTTAGCATCTTCAACTACTTCTTTTGCCTTAGCAACTGTCTTTTCTACAGCGCCTTCTGCTTCAGTCTTGCTATCCCCAGTAACTTTACCAAATCCTTCTTTGATAGCGCCTGTTGCTTGTTCCAATTTGTTTTCAAGTGACATATGATTGTCTCCTTTAGTTTATTCCGATATGTGTTACCGGTTACATATAGTTTATACTTAATCCTAAGGAAAGTCAAACAATGTGCTCAGAAACAAAATTTCACGCTAAGTAGAAAGTTAATCTTTCCTCATCAAAATCGACGGCCAATTCATACTTTCCATCTTCATTTTGGACAATATAGCCTATGACAACTAAACTATCCACAAAGATATCACGGCGTTTCTGCATCAGTTGATCTTTTTTGAGAAATTTTAGCAAAAAAGTCGTCATATATTTGAGAGCATACTCAGGATTGACATCTCCTAAAATGTCATATAGTTCCTGTTGTTTTTCAGTCAAAGGATACTGATTTTTGACCTTGTAGAAATAATTGGACAGGGTCATTTTTGTTCTCGCAAAGTCCGTCTTTTCAACTAAAATAGCAGCATTGGTTTGATTTCGTAATTCTGTCTCAAACCCCTGCTCCAACAAAGCTTGATAGACTGGACTATCGTCTTTGACAAAAATCTCTTGATCCAGTTCGAGACTATCGAGCGACTCAAGCATAGGGAGATTGAGGTAATAGCGCTTATTTTCCCGACGAATCAAGCCTGCCTTTATATACTCTTCCATGAGTTTATCAACTGCCACATCTGGAAATTGAGCCTTGATTTCTCGTAGAATCACATCATCATGCTGGTCCAGATAGCGGATCAATTCTCCAAAAAATGGCTGTCTCGTCAAACGAGATGGATTAAAAATCTGAATCATGAAGATTCCTTTCTTTACATTCTAACAGAGGCGATGCTGCCAACTGACTAGGATTGGTCCCAGCTTGGTTCAAAGGAACAGGCAGACCTAGTTCTCTGTAATACTCTCTCCAAAAATCACTAATCTCCTGCTCCCCATCTCCAAATTTCATGGGAATAGTTTCAAAAATAGGGAGAATTTCTGTCATATACTGGGAACAGTAGAAACCAGGTCCAGCTGGATAAAAAGAAGCATTGTAGGGAGCTCCCAGATGTCTACAAGCTCTTTCCTTTACAGATTGGATATCCATTTCTGGATAAACATAGAGGTCGTACAAATGATTGGACTCAAAGAAGTCTGCTGGTTTCTGACAGACCACACCAGTCTGTCCACTAGCGTGGTAAATCATCCCATCCAAATAAATGGCAACATGGTTATAGTTGCCTGTGGAATTCTGGATAGCCTGTCCCATGTCAGAATCATCTCTCACAAAAATCATACTCTTCGAAAATCAAATTCAAACCACGTCAACGTCGCCTTGCCGTACTCAAGTACAGCCTGCGGCTAGTTTCCTAGTTTGCTCTTTGATTTTCATTGAGTATCAAATCGCCATTTTCTAACATGCTTCACTCCTAGAAAAAAAGGAGCCGAAACTCCTTTCGATATAAGTCAAACTAGCCTTTCCTAATTTGAATTGACACTCAAAATCTTAAGCATTAAAGCTTTCAGTCAATTGAGGTACCACTTGTTTCTTACGTGAAACAGCACCTGCAAGGAAAGCATGGTTGTCTTCAAGTTTGAAGTTGAAAGCTGCTTCTACCTTGTCCATATTAGCACCAAGTGCTAGGATTTCTGAATTTGAGTTGACGATATCTGTAATCATCAAGACAAAGTCAGAATAGCCATTTGCTGCGTTGGCAGCTTGCATTGCAGCTTCAATTTCTGCTTGGCGCTCCAATACTTCAGCGATGTCAACTGTGTTTACTTGAGCAACACGGACATTATTTCCGTTCAATTCAAAAGTCTTAGCATCGATGTCAATCAATTCTTCAGCAGATTTGCTAGCCAAGTTTGTACCAGCTTTCAACATAGCCAAACCATACTCTTCCAAGTTAACACCAGCCAATTCGGCCAATTCAGGAGCAATAACCTTATCTGTTGGGTGTGTTGTTGGTGATTTCAAAAGAAGGGTATCTGAAATCAAACCTGAAAGCATCAAACCAGCAATCTCTTTAGGCACAGCTACACCATGTTCTTTGAACATACGGTAAACGATTGAAGACGCTGAACCAACTGGCTCCAAACGCATGTAAAGTGGGCTTGCAGTTTCAAAGTTAGCCACACGGTGGTGGTCCACAACACCATAAACTTCTACTTCAGCGATATCTGATACAGATTGTTGGAATTCATTGTGGTCAGTCAGGATAACTTGCTCTGCACCTTCTGCTTTAGCAGAAGTGATGACACGCGGTGCTTCTACACCAAAATAGTTCAAGACAAAGGCTGTTTCTTCATTTGGAGTTCCAAGGGCAACAGCTTCCGTATCCAAACCATAAGCTTCTTTTGCAAGGTAGGCAAAGGCTACAGATGACCCGATGGCATCTGAGTCTGGATTTTGGTGACCAAATACTAGAATCTTAGACATGATAATACCTCATTTTGTTTATTCTCTTTATTGTAGCATTTTTTTCGCTTTTTGACAAAAGTAAGAGGAGTCAAAGGGCTCCTCACGATTCTTCAAAATAACTGATACTCTTCGAAAATCTCTTCAAACCACGTCAGCTTCGCCTTGCCGTACTCAAGTACTGCCTACGGCTAGCTTCCTAGTTTGCTCTTTGATTTTCATTGAGTATAAGCAAATTTCTATCTTGATTTTCAGATAAAAATTTTTCCTTCTGTGGCCTCTTCTTACGCTTGAGAAGGGCTTCAGCCGACATGGCTTCAGCCTTACTGGCAAAACCTTGAGCATAGATAAGTTTGACTGGCAAGCGTGCTCGTGTGTATTTGGCTCCCTTCCCACTGTTGTGGACAGCCAGGCGTCTTCTCACATCAGTTGTATAACCCGTATAGTAGGATCCGTCACGACACTCCAGCACGTACATATAAGCCTTATGATCCATAATAAATCTCTTCAAGTTCAGGCGTATAAGAGCCATCATCATTATGGACAATCAAAGGGGGTAAAACCTTAAAACCACTCGTTGAGCCATCCTTGATAGCCTCAATCAAGAGCATATTGGCTTCCTTTTCCCGCTTTGGATAAACAAACTGTAGGCGCTTAGGGGCTAGATTATGTCGTTGTAACATATCCAAGATATCCAAGAGGCGGTCAGGACGATGAACCATGGCCAAACGCCCATTGGACTTGAGAATACTTTGGGCACTACGACAGATTTCTTCCAAATTAGTCGTGATTTCATGGCGTGCCAAAAGGTAATGTTCGCTCTCGTTCAAATTGGAATTAGGATCCACCTTGAAATAAGGCGGATTACACAAAATCATATCCACCTTACTTCCCTGAATGTAGGCAGGCATATTTTTCAAATCATCACAGATGACCTCCATCTGCTCTTCTAAACCATTCAAACGGACAGAGCGTTCAGCCATATCCGCCAAACGCTCCTGAATCTCAACAGCCAAAATCTGTGCCTGAGTCCGAGTGCTAGCAAATAGCCCCACTGCTCCATTTCCAGCGCAGAAATCCACTATCAAGCCCTTCTTAGGAAAACGTGGAAAACGTGACAAGAGAACACTATCCACCGAATAGCTAAAAACCTCTCTATTTTGAATGATTTTAATATCTGTCGAAAAGAGCTGGTTAATACGCTCTCCTGATTTTAATAATTGTTCTTCTTCCATGGTCCTATTATAGCAAATTTATATTAACATTACAAAAGATAGAAATTTCTAACTAGTGCTTCTGATTCTTCAAATGTTGAAGGGCTTCCTTGGTCCAAATTGGCATCATTCGTTTAAGAGGCGCAAAGCCGTAGTTAAAGCGGTCGCTTGAAAAACGTCTCCGTCTCGGAAACTGGTGCTTTTCTTCCTCCAAAGTGCGGATAGAAAGACTAGCTTTCCCTGTAAATTCATCTAAATCCACTACCTGAACCTGAACCTCTTCATCGACTTTCAAGGCGTCATGAATATTTTCAATAAATCCTGTTCGAATCTCTGAAATGTGAATCAGCCCCGTATCACCCGTCTCTAGCTCAACAAAGGCTCCGTAGGGCTGAATCCCTGTAATACGGCCCTTTAGCTTATCACCGATTTTCATCTTAGTCCTCGATTTCAATTGTTTCAATCACAACATCTTCAACTGGCTTGTCCATAGCTCCTGTCTCAACAGCAGCAATGGCATCCAAAACAGCGTAAGACGCTTCATTAGCTAACTGACCAAAAACAGTGTGTCGACGGTCTAGGTGAGGTGTCCCACCTTGATTGGCATAGATTTCTGCGATCGGTTCTGGCCAACCACCACGAGCAATTTCTTTCTTAGAATAAGGCAAATGTTGATTTTGCACGATAAAGAACTGGCTACCGTTGGTATTTGGACCAGCATTGGCCATGGAAAGGGCACCACGGATATTGTAAAGTTCTTCTGAGAATTCATCCTCAAATGATTCGCCGTAGATTGACTCGCCACCCATACCAGTTCCAGTTGGGTCTCCACCTTGAATCATAAAGTCCTTCATAATACGGTGGAAAATGACACCATCATAGTAGCCATCTTTTGAAAGAGCAACAAAGTTAGCCACTGTTTTAGGAGCATGCTCTGGGAAGAGCTTGATACGCAAGTCTCCGTGATTGGTCTTAATGGTCGCAAGAGGACCTTCTACTGTTTCAATGTCTACTTGTGGGAAATGCAATTCTTTTTCTACCATACCAAATCCTTCTAAGGCATCAAAAATGCCATCTTCTTCTAATGTTTTTGTAATATAATCTGCTTTTTCTTTGATGTTATCATGAGAAATTCCCATTGCAACGCTGATTCCAGCATAATCAAAGAGTTCCAAGTCGTTGAGGCCATCTCCAAAAACCATGACGTTCTCTGGTTTCAAGCCAAGGTGTTCCACAACCTTTTCCACACCAGTCGCTTTGGAGCCTGAAATCGGCACAATATCAGATGAATGTTGATGCCAACGAACCATGCGAAGTTTGTCAGAGAGACTGTCAGGCAAGTGCAAATCATCTCCTTTATCTTCAAAAGTCCACATCTGATAGATGTCCTCTTTCTCGTGGAAATCGGGATCTACATCCAAATCAGGGTAAATTGGATTAATCGCTTCACTCATCATATCGGTGCGAGTCGACAACTTGGCATCATGACTCCCAACCAAACCATACCCAATTCCTTCTTGCTTGGCCCAAGAGATATACTCCTCAACATCTGACTTCTCAATCTGATGTTGATAAATAACCTGACCTTTTTTATCTTCGATATAAGCCCCATTCAAAGTCACAAAAAAGTCAGGCTTGAGCTCACGAATCTCCGGAACGACACCAAAAATCCCTCGTCCAGAAGCAATACCTGTCAAAATTCCTTTCTCACGTAATTGCTTAAAAACAGTTGGGATTGAAGCTGGAATAAAACCTGTCTTTGAATTCCGCAATGTATCATCAATATCAAAAAAGACAATCTTGATCTTCTTTGCCTTGTATCTTAATTTGGCATCCATCTCACTACCTCTTTCAATCTAACTCTTTCCATTATACCATAAAGTAGCTAAATCCCCTATTTTCAAAAAATTTCCAGTTTTATTGTAAATCCTTGGATAAGTATAAAACTAAATCATCATCGTTTTGACAACTTGCACCCATTTCTAGCGGTTTATTTCTATACCAGACACCTGTACCATCTGGAATGTAGCTCCGTCTGATATACAATCTCTGGGCAGGGCCATAGCCTAAGTGCAAACCTACACCAAGAGTGACCTTACTCGAAACAAACTTGACTCGTTTTTCTGCTTTTTCTAGCAGTTGATTCCCAATCCCTTGATTTCGAAAATGCTCAAACACATTAAAATCTGATAATTCTGGATAGACTTCTGCAAAAGGACCATGTTTAGCAGAGGACAAAATGGTAACGTAGCCCGCTACAGCACCATAAATCTCTGCAACTAAGACTTCTCTCTCCCCACTTTCCTGTTCCAGAAAATATCTAGCCAGAATTTCCTCTCTACCAGGCCAACCTTGATTCATAAATCCATGAGATAAGGATTCAATATCAGACTTAATCATATTTCTAATCGTACAATTCATCTTTGACTTACCCACCTTTACTCTTTTTATTACCATTATAGCACGCCAAGGTCAGAAAAAAACGATCTCGTGAAAAAAAAACAACCGAGTCTCAATTCGCTTTCTTATTTCAAAGCTCATGAAAAAGAGGTCCAACCGGACCCCTTTTTTTAATCTTCGTTTACGAAAGGCATCAAAGCCATTACGCGAGCGCGTTTGATAGCTGTTGTTACTTTACGTTGGTTTTTAGCTGAAGTTCCTGTTACACGACGAGGAAGGATTTTCCCACGTTCTGAAACGAAACGGCTAAGAAGCTCAGTATCTTTGTAATCAACATATTCAATTTTGTTTGCTGCGATGTAATCAACTTTTTTACGGCGTTTGAATCCGCCACGACGTTGTTGAGCCATGTTTTTTCTCCTTTATAATTTTAGTTGTCCATTAGAATGGTAAATCATCATCTGAAATATCCAATGGATTTGTTGCTCCAAATGGATTTTCATCACGTGAAAAGTCTGGTACTGAATTTGTAGGTGCTGAATAATTTGCAGTTGGTGCAGAGTAAGCTCCACCTGTATGACCTTCACGCACGCTACGGCTTTCCAACATTTGGAAATTCTCAGCCACGACCTCTGTCACGTAGACACGTTGTCCTTGCTGGTTATCGTAACTACGAGTCTGGATACGACCTGTCACCCCGATAAGTGAGCCTTTTTTAGCCCAGTTAGCAAGGTTTTCAGCCTGTTGGCGCCACATAACGACATTGATAAAATCAGCCTCACGTTCGCCATTTTGACTCTTAAATGTACGGTTTACTGCAAGAGTAAAAGTCGCAACTGCTACATTTGATGGGGTATAACGTAACTCAGCATCACGTGTCATACGCCCTACAAGTACAACATTGTTAATCATAATTTACCTTCTTACGCGTCAAGTTTGACGATCATGTGACGAAGAATGTCAGCGTTGATTTTTGAAAGACGGTCAAACTCTTTAAGAGCTGCGTCGTCGCTTGCTTCAACGTTAACGATGTGGTAAAGTCCTTCACGGAAATCTTGGATTTCGTATGCAAGACGTCGTTTTTCCCATGATTTTGATTCAACAACAGTTGCACCGTTGTCAGTCAAGATAGAGTCAAAACGTGCTACCAAAGCGTTTTTCGCTTCTTCTTCAATGTTTGGACGAATGATATAAAGAATTTCGTATTTAGCCATTGATATGTTCCTCCTTTTGGTCTAATGACCCCAAGACTTTGCAAGGGGTAAGTGAGGTTTGCTCACAATTAACTATTATACTAGAAAAACTGATAGATAGCAAGATAAAAGTGAAAAAAGAAGATGAAAATATCTTCTTTTTACTAGTTTACGGTTTAATACGGTGCAACATACGTGGGAATGGAATAGCTTCGCGGATGTGTTTTGTTCCTGCTGCGAAGGTTACCATACGCTCGATACCGATACCAAATCCTCCGTGTGGAACTGTACCGTATTTACGAAGGTCAAGGTAGAATTCATATTCTGTACGGTCCATGCCAAGTTCATCCATTTTTGCGACAAGGGCATCGTAGTCTTCCTCACGCATAGAACCACCGATGATTTCTCCATAGCCTTCTGGAGCAAGCAAGTCTGCACAAAGCACGCGCTCTGGATTTCCAGGAACTGGTTTCATGTAGAAGGCCTTGATGGCTGCTGGATAGTTCATGACAAATGTTGGCACACCAAAGTGGTTTGAAATCCAAGTTTCATGTGGTGAACCAAAGTCATCACCATGCTCAAGATGTTCGTAGTCAGCGTCTTCATCATTTTCATGCTCTTGCAAGAGGTCAATGGCTTGATCGTAAGTAATACGTTTGAATGGCTCTGCAATGTAGCGTTTCAAGAGCTCTGTATCCCGTTCCAAAGTTTCCAAAGCTTGAGGAGCACGGTCAAGAACACCTTGAAGAAGAGCTTTTACATAAGCTTCTTGCAAGTCAAGTGACTCATCGTGTGTCAAGTATGAGTACTCTGCGTCCATCATCCAGAACTCAGTCAAGTGACGGCGTGTTTTTGATTTTTCAGCACGGAATACGGGACCAAAGTCAAAGACACGACCAAGAGCCATCGCACCTGCTTCTAGGTAAAGCTGACCTGATTGGCTCAAGTAGGCTGGCGTTCCGAAGTAGTCTGTTTCAAAGAGTTCAGTTGAATCTTCTGCCGCATTTCCTGAAAGGATTGGGCTATCAAACTTCATGAAACCGTTCTTGTCGAAGAACTCATAAGTTGCGTAGATGATCGCGTTACGGATTTGCATCACCGCTACTTGCTTACGAGAACGGAGCCACAAGTGACGGTTGTCCATCAAGAAGTCTGTTCCGTGTTCTTTTGGTGTGATTGGGTAGTCTTGAGATTCACCGATCACTTCGATGTCTGTAATGTCCAACTCATAACCAAATTTAGAACGTTCGTCTTCTTTGACAATTCCTGTCACATAAACAGAAGTTTCTTGGCTCAAGCGTTTGATGACATCAAACTTCTCAAGTCCTACTTCTTCACCAAATTTTTCTACAAAGTTTGGTTTAAAGGCCACACCTTGGAAGAAGGCTGTTCCATCACGCAATTGCAAGAAGGCGATTTTCCCTTTTCCTGATTTGTTGGCAACCCAAGCACCAATCGTCACTTCTTGACCAACATAGTCTTTTACATCGATAATCGTTACACGTTTTGTCATTATTTTTCCTTTTCTTTTTCTTTTATTTTTCCATAAATGCTTTCAAGCGTTTAACTGCTTCTTTAAGCGTGTCTAGGTCTGTCGCATAGCTGAGGCGGACATTTTCTGGAGCTCCAAAACCTGCTCCTGTTATGAGTGCCAAACCAACTTCCTCAAGAATAGCTGTTGTAAAGTCAGTCACATCCGTATAACCTTTCATCTCCATGGCTTTTTTAACATTTGGAAAGAGATAGAAGGCTCCTTGTGGTTTGACAACTTCAAATCCTGGCACCTCAGCAAGTAGGGGATAGATGGTATTGAGACGTTCCTCAAAAGCCTGACGCATGATATCAACAGAATCCTGTGGTCCTGTTAAGGCTTCAATAGCCGCATATTGAGAAACAGATGTCAAATTTGAAGTTGTTTGTCCTGTCAATTTACTCATAGCTGCAATGATTTCAGAATCACCTACCGCATAACCAACTCGCCACCCCGTCATGGCATAAGCTTTAGATACACCGTTGATAACAATGGTTTGCTTACGAATTGCTTCTGATAGACTTGAGATTGGAACAAATTCATTTCCATTATAAACAAGGCGACCGTATATATCATCTGCTAAAATCAGAATGTCATGCTCAACTGCCCAATTTCCGATAGCTAGTAATTCTTCACGAGTATAAATCATACCAGTCGGATTAGATGGTGAATTGAGAACCAAAACCTTTGTCTTATCTGTCCTAACTAGTTCTAGTTGATCCACCGTGACTTTAAAATCATTGTCTTCTTTAGCTTGAACAAAGACTGGAATCCCTTCTGCCATCTTGACCTGATCTCCATAGCTGACCCAGTATGGAGTTGGAATAATGACCTCATCTAAAGGATTGATTACAGCCATAAAGAAAGTATAGAGGGAGAACTTGGCACCTGTAGCAAAGGTAACCTCGTTACTTGCGACAGAATAGCCATAGTAGCGCTCGAAGTAGGTATTCACCGCAGCTTTTAATTCTGGTAGACCTGAAGCTACTGTATAGAAGGAAGCCTGTCCTTCTCGAATAGCTTTAACTGCTGCATCCTGAATATTTTCAGGAGTGTGAAAATCTGGTTGTCCCAAGGTCAAGAAAAGGACATCCTTACCTTGAGCTTTTAATTTTTTTGCTCTCGCATCACTAGCTAAAGTGACACTTTCTTCCATTTCTAAAACACGCTTGGATAGTTTCATAGGCCCTCCTTATTGACCAATGCTCCTGTTTCAAAATCTACTAGATAAAAATCAGAGCCTGACTTGACTTCCCAGATTGGCTTGTCTTGATAACGGCCAAAAGTAATCTTATCAATCTCGCTAGCTCCTTTTTCCTTAGAAAGAGCTTCTGCTTTTTCTTGTGAAATACCCTGATTTAGCTGATAAACGTAAATCTTATGGTCATCTTTACCAATCAGGACAGCAAGTGATTCTTGCTGTTTATTATGACCAAGAACACTGTAGTAAGATTCCAAGCCATTGTATAAATCAACCTGATCAGCCTGCTCTAATCCTGCATACTGCTGAGCTAATTTTTCTCCTTCACTTTTAGCTGTTTGATAGGGTTTCATGCCGAGAGAAACCAGATACAGAAAGGAAGCACTGATAACCACAAACAAAATCGTCATCCCTAGACCATACTGCCACAGTAGATTATTTTTTGCTTTTTTTTGTCTTTTTTTCACTCGTCTATTTTACCATCTATTGGGCTTTATTACAAGTGAATGCAAGAACAATCGCACTTTATTTCTTCCTTCAAAGCAAACCAGAATCCAAAAAACAGTTCTTACTTTTCCAGTGGCAAGTGACTAGAGTTTCTGCAATTTTATAATTTTCAAATAAACTCTGAGCAAATTTCTTGCAAGTCCTTTTGTTTTGTTGTAATATATCTTATAACAACGAGAGAATTCTCGGAAATTTAAGAAAAAGGAGACACATCATGTCTAAAAAAGTATTATTTATCGTCGGATCCCTACGCCAAGGTTCTTTCAACCACCAAATGGCCCTCGAAGCTGAGAAAGCACTTGCTGGCAAAGCGGAAGTTAGCTATCTTGATTATTCAACTATTCCTCTCTTCAGCCAAGATTTGGAAGTTCCAACTCATCCAGCTGTAGCGGCTGCTCGTGAAGCGGTTCTCGCTGCGGATGCCATCTGGATCTTCTCGCCAGTCTACAACTTCTCTATCCCTGGAACAGTGAAAAACTTGCTTGACTGGCTATCTCGTGCCCTTGACTTGTCTGATACACGTGGCGCTTCTGCCCTTCAAGACAAGTTTGTCACAGTATCATCTGTAGCCAATGCAGGTCACGATCAACTTTTCGCTATCTACAAGGACCTCTTGCCATTTATCCGTACACAAGTCGTTGGTGATTTCACTGCTGCACGTGTCAATGACTCTGCCTGGGCAGACGGAAAATTGGTTCTCGAAGAAACAGTCCTAAACTCACTTGAAAAACAAGCGGAAGACTTGGTCAATGCGATCAAGTAACTAACATAATAAAAGCGAACAAGACTACTTTTCTGACACTCAGAAGACTAGCTTGTTCGCTTTTTTTCTCATTTATAAACTAAAATAGCTGATGATACATATTGCCAAATACAAAATATCTGATTTCTATACTTCCTTTACAAAAACCAATTCCTGTGGCTGTGACAAATCTTCTCGGTAGTTAAATCCTGCAAAGCTTAAGCGACGAGCTTCCTCCACCGTCTGTACTTGATTTTCTATCAGGGCTGTCAGGAAAGCACCACGCGCTTTCTTAGAAATGGTTGAATGAATCTTCAGCCGACCACCCTTGTCCTCCATGAATTTGAAGGTCACCATTATTTCTCTGATTTCCTTAGAAAATACAGTCTCAAACTCTGATGACAAGAGAGAGAAAATCACTTCTTCCTGCTTCACAGCCTCATCATAGGCTACCTTCCAATGACTCTTCAAAGTCTTACCAGCGACCTTTAATTTCATCAAAAAGTCCAAACGGTGCGGTGACATAGGTGACAAGGCTGCAACAACACCGTACAAAGCCGAGGTAATGAAGACATGATTTTCAAGATAGGCTTGTTCTACCTCGGTCAATTTGTCTCGCTTGATATGACGGTACATAAGCCCATCAAAAAGTTTCAGAGCTGGATAGTGTTGAGCAGTTTGCCTTTTCAAAGCTTGTATATGTTGAAATTCTTCCGCAGCTTTCTCGGCTGAAACTTTGTAAAAACTCTCCAATTGACTAGCAGAATAGAGGGCCAAGGCAGCCAGCACGGCCTGACTTTCTGGTTTTAAAGGATTTGCCTCGCTACTTGGCAAATCTGTGTTCATTTCTTTTGCTGTTGGGATTAAAATTTTCATATTAATAGTGTAGCATATTTTTTAGCCACTACCAAGAAATTCATCTGAAAAACCTCGGTTTGACCGAGGTTTCTCTGGTTATTTTGGCCATCCTAACCAGACAGCCACGAGAACAAGGGCTATGCCAACTAAGCTTGTTAAGATAGATAAGAATGTATCTTTTTTCTCCTTGAACTGAGAAAAACCTATCTTCAAAGCGAGCAGTCCGAGTAGCATTGAAGCAAGCATCAAATAAAAACCCATTTGTTTGTCCTCCATTAGTATTAATTTACCTTATTATAACATATACTTTTTAAAGAAAGCTGTCTTTACTGAACTTTAAAGGTCTTGAGATAATTGTCTTTTCCTACTTGACCTTCGAAGGTTTTACCATTTTCAAGGTAAGGAAGGTCATCTGAGACTGAGGCCTTGACTTTGTATATCTTGCCATCAACTTTAAAGAAATATACGGTGTCGCCCTTGATAACAGCTGATTTCAAATCCGCAACTACACCCTTGATGTTTTCTACCGTTTCATTATCAATTTCAAGGTCGTTTTTATTGGCGTACTTGCTGAGCAGTTCTTCTACTGTAGTAGCTACGATAACATTTTGGTACTCGACTGCATCAACCAAGGCGTACTCTTTGACCAAACCAGCATTGTCCTTCAAGCCCATGATGTAGAGAGGCTTGTCATTGAGGTTGATGAGGATTGGGAAGGTTGCCTTGTAGGATTTCTCCTGAACAGCACCTTCGGCTGATTCACGGGCTGATTCTTCGGTCGCAGAAGCCAAGCTATACTTCGTGATCTCTCCTGTTCGCATATTTTCAAGAATGAAACCAAGATTACTTTCATCTGCATTGGCCGACGTCACACCTGTGTAGAGGTAGATGTCATTACCGATAGACAAGTAATTATAGCCTTTGGTAGTCTGGGTCACGTTTTTCTTGGAAATCATAGCATTCCAGAAACCGTCCTTGTACTTGCCGTTGTAGTTGATTTGCTCAATGGTTTCCTCAGCTGGATAAACCCTGTCCACCCATTCTGGAACATCTGACAAGCTGTATTCCTTGGTTTCTCCATTTGTAGCATCTAAGATAATGACTGAAACAGGACGAGGAACCGAAAGTCCAAATTGCTTTTGGTAAACCGTTGCTACATAGAAAGGATTGCCCTCATCGTCCACCTCAAAAGATGGAGTCTTGAAGATTTTAGTTGGGTACTTCAAGCGCAGGTGACGCTTGACATCACGGTTAAAATACTCCGAGTCAGAATACTTGATTGGTGTCTTCAAGTCCACCAAATTCGCATTTCCAGTTACCATGTCCACCTTGATATACTCACCGATTCCCTTAGCTTGATTGTTAAACCATTTGATAGGATCTGCGTATTCTAGTGGTGTAACCCGATAAGGCTTCCCATCAATTGTCAATTGGGTATAGGTATCTGCCGCTACGTACTGCGACACCTTATCTGTTAGGGAACCCAAGTAGCGGTCCCCAATTTTTTCAGCAGTACTTCTATCTAAAATAGGAACCTTACTGGTATCAGTCTTAGGAAATTCAGTAAACTCTTTTTCAGTAACCGTGACTACATTGGCATAATTCTTAGCCTGAAAAATGCTAGAAGTCACCAAGGAAACCAAAGCTGCCAAGAGAAGAATTCCTCCAATAGAAGCTAAAAGGATTTTCCCTAACCGATTGATTTTGAAACCCTCAAGATTTAAGGCAGCTTCCGCCTTGCCATGGCGCACATGAACCGTTTTGACAAGGTTTATCCCCTTGCCAAAACCAAATAAGATTGCTACAACCAGCAAATGCCCACAGAGGAAAAAGAGAAATTCCCAGCTGGTCAGGTTAAGAGGCGGTAAAAAGATATACCAGGTCGTTGCGATAAAAATAAGTTCGAAGACTATTCGTTTCATTTGCTTTCCTCCTAAATGATTCGTCCTTCCAAGTGATCCAGTTCATGCTGACAAATCTGGGCTGGGAAACCTGTCAAGGTAATGGTCTGTTCCTGCCACTTGCTGTCACGATAGGCAACCCTTATGGTTTCATAACGCTTAGTAAGTCTCACACCTGTCAAGGACAAACAACCTTCCTCTGTCTCATAAGGTCCGTCAGAGGACAGGAGCACTGGGTTAAACATGACCACAGGAACCAAGCCCAGATTAAAGATAATCACGCGCTTCTGCACCCCAATCATATTGGCAGCCAGACCGACACAAGTCTCACGATTCGCTAAAAGTGTATCCTGCAAATCTCTGGCAAGATACAGATCATCCTGATTTGCCGGCTGAGACACCTGAGATAAAAACAAAATATCCTTTACAATTTTCTTTTCCAATTCTGCTCACTCCTCTTGCTTTTTACTATATTATAGCAATTATAGCACAAAAGCCGATAACTGCAAGCTCTTTCCCTTAACTGTAGCAAAAAGCCATCCGAAGATGACTTTTTTGCTATTTGTAAATTCTCAATCTTTTTTACCTTTAAACAATAGGACGCCAGATAGGGCTGATAAGAATCCGACTACTAGCAAAATAGAATCATGACTAGCTGTCTCTGGTAATTTACCAGCTTCCTTTGTTTCACTTATTATTGGAGTTTCTGGGTGCTTTGGCTCCTCAGGCGCTGGACTTGCTGGAGTCTTAGGTTGCTCAGCAGTCGGAACTTCAGGGTGCTTGGGTTCCTCAGGGGATGGTTTTTCGGGAACCTTAGGTTGAGCAACAGCTGGAACTTCGGGGCTCTTTGGCTCCTCAGGTACTGGACTTGCTGGAGTTTTTGGTTGCTCAGCAGTTGGCATGTCCGGCTGTTTAGGGTCCTCAGGTGTTGGCTTTTCAGGATCCTTAGGTTGATCTACCGTCGGTACTGCTGGGTTCTTTGGCTCCTCAGGGGTTGGAGCCTCTGGCATCTTGGGTTGATTACCTCTTGGTGGTTCTGGCTCAGTAGCTTTCACAGGTAGATAATTGATTATTGTGTCTTTTGTAAAATCTTCTGGTACTTCAGGTAATAAGTAACCCAATTCTGGATGCGAAGAATCCTTCAACACCAAATCAGTAGCTGATGTCACAGCCTTATAACCTTTAAGATAAGGGATTGTTCCTAAACCTGGATTGCTAGCAAGACCTGCTTTAGCAGGATTACCATCTTGGTCATTGGGATATTGAATCAAAGCCACATTCTCATTTGCAGTTGGAGAAATGGCTATCCATTTTCCTAATTGTTTGTAGTAGACAATTTCCCTAATTACAGGATCTGTTACTGCCACTGTTTTCTCTGCAACTGCTTCTTTATCTGCCACCAAGCCTTTTAGCAGTGGTGTCGCTACTTTAGATAGATTTGGTTGATCACTCGTCCAATCACGATAATAAAGGTCTCCTCTTACAAAATCAACCTTGGCAACGCGTTTGAAATCAACTTGATCATTTCGATCTGCAACAACCTTATCATGTGTCACAAAATCTAGATAGGAAATGTTACGATCAATAGATTTTTTATTGACGATTTTAGAAACACTGGCAGGCCATAAAGGTGAATCTTGAACATCCTCATCAACTTTTTTATGAGCAGTTGGAAGTCTATCTTCAGGATAAATAAATTCTAAGCGAGGGGTTAAAGCAACCTTAAATATTTGATCAGTCTTACTATCTTGGTCAAAATATTGTAAACCTCGATCATAATCACTTGATACAAGATCGTATCCTTGTCGCTTGTAATCACTAATCGTTTTTAGCGTACTATATTCAATAGGATAACCAGATTCCCCAGTAACTGTATCTTCCTTCAGTAGCTTGTTTTCACTGATATCCACATAGTTAATCTTGGCTGTTTGATTTTTAATATGCTCCTGTTTTATTTTCCAGTTAGAATAGGAAATTTCCTTAGTAACAAGATTAACAGTCGCATAGCGTTCAAAGGAAATACTTTGTTTTTTCTCAGCAAAAGCTTCTTTACCATTATTCTTATATTTATATTTAATGGTTCTTTGAATCGTTCTCTCTAAAGGCCGTTCTTGATTGGTTCTGATCTTTTCAGCATCTGCAGGCCACTTAGGACTATCGACAACACCAGCTTCCACCTCTTCATTTGACTTAGGATTAGTCTGGTTTTGTAAGCTAATCACTTCATGTTTTGGAGTTAATTTAATAGTATACGTTTGCGGAGTCTTATCACCTTGAAACAGTTTCTTCGATTCATCCATTTTCAAATAGCCATCTTCAACTAATACATAGCCATTCCTTTTGAACTCACTAATTTTCTTTCTCGTATCGTAGTGAAGATCCTCTCCCACCTTACCAGTACGCTCATCTGAAAAAAGTTTTTTCCCTGTTGATTCATCAATATAATTAAATTCCACACGAGATTCCTTTTCAGTCACTTTAGGAGTATCTAAATGTTTTTCTTCAAAGTGTTGCTCGTCTGAAGCAATAGCTTCTTTTTCTGAACCCCCGACAGACTTATCCTTGTCTATGCTTTCGATAGAAGGTTTGTCTGTTTCTAAGATATGACTAGCTGCGAGCATTTCATCTGCAGATACACTTGAAACAGGGCCAGCTAAAAAGCTTAAACCGCAAGCCACAACAACAGAAGCAACACCCAAACTCAATTTACGGATAGAGTAAATACATTTTTTATTTCCCATGATTTCCTCCCAAGTCATTCTTTGCTATTCTTATATCTAATATTTTAGTAAGCGACTTTACTTTTAACATCTCCTATTTAAAGTTTTTTCTATCCTTTTTAAAGTTATTTAAAAAAGCCATCCGAAGATGACTTTTTTTTTTAAATCGCATTCTTATCAAAACCGAGTTTGCGTTGAATAAACTTAACAATTTCGACAATAATAATCATTGAGAAGCTTCCGCCCATAACGATTCCCCATTGAGACAAGTCTAGTTTGGTTACGTGGAAGATTCCTTCAAGCGGTTCTACGACGATTGTTGCCATGAGAAGAATGAAGGATACCAAGATGGACCAGTTGAAGGTCTTAGACTTGAATGGGCCAACTGTCAAGATGGATTGGTAAACAGACTTGACATTGTAAGCATGGAAGAGCTGAATCAAGCCAAGGGTTGCAAAGGCCATAGTAAGAGCATCCGCATGAATGGCATGATTGTCACCCACATGAACTGGGTAAAGAAGGGCAAGACCATAAACACTCATAACAATTGCTGCTTGGAGTACACCTTGATAGATGATAGAACTCAAAACACCACCTGAGAAGAAGCTTGCCTTGCGTCCACGTGGTTTATGGTTCATGACACCAGGCTCAGCAGGTTCAACACCAAGAGCGATAGCTGGGAAAGTATCCGTTACCAAGTTAATCCACAAAAGATGAACTGGCTGTAAGACATCCCAACCAAACAAGGTTGATAGGAAGATAGTTAATACTTCAGCAGTATTGGCAGAAAGCAGATACTGGATAGTCTTTTGAATATTTGAGAAGACCTTACGTCCTTCTTCAACTGCGACGATGATAGTCGCAAAGTTATCATCTGCAAGAATCATGTCAGATGCCCCCTTAGAAACCTCTGTACCAGTGATTCCCATACCGATACCGATATCGGCTGTTTTCAGAGCTGGCGCATCATTGACACCATCACCTGTCATGGCAACGACTTTACCTTGTTTTTGCCAAGCCTTGACGATACGAACCTTGTGTTCTGGAGACACACGGGCATAAACAGAGTATTGACCAACGACTTTTTCAAAGTCTTCATCAGATAGTTCGTTGAGCTCAGCACCAGTTAAAACGTGTCCTTCTGTATCATTTGCATCAATGATTCCCAAACGTTTGGCAATAGCTTCTGCAGTATCTTGGTGGTCACCTGTAATCATAATTGGACGAATTCCCGCTTCCTTAGCCACACGAACAGCCTCAGCAGCTTCAGGACGTTCAGGGTCAATCATCCCAATCAAACCAGTAAAGATTAAATCATTTTCAAGCTCTTCAGAGATCAGGTTTTCTGGAATACTATCGATAATCTTATAAGCACCTGCAAGGACACGCAAGGCTTGGTGGGCCATTTCAGAGTTGTTTGTGTGAATGAGGTTTGTAACCTTCTCGTCAATCGGAGCAATATCCCCAGCCTTATCACGAAGAACACAACGTTTCAAGAGTTGGTCTGGCGCACCTTTAACAGCTACGAGGAAGCGTCCATCTGCAAGTGGATGAACTGTTGACATGAGCTTACGTTCAGAATCAAATGGC
Organism: Streptococcus mitis; assembly: GCF_023110375.1. GTDB lineage: Bacteria > Bacillota > Bacilli > Lactobacillales > Streptococcaceae > Streptococcus > Streptococcus mitis_CI. The sequence goes on from NZ_JALDVV010000002.1 coordinate 82,083, forward strand.
AACTCAGCCACACGTGGATATTTCTCTAAGAAACCTTTAACATCGTAGCCCTTGTCCAAGGCATACTGGATGAAGGCTGTTTCAGTAGGGTCACCAATCAGATTGCCTTCGACATCAATCTTAGTATCGTTAGCTAAGACTACTGAACGTAGAAGCGGCATTTCAAGACCCAGTTCAATGTCACCAGCTGAGTCATGTAGGACTGCATCATAGAAGACTTTTTCAACGGTCATCTTGTTCATGGTCAACGTACCAGTCTTATCAGAAGCGATGATTTCTGTTGAACCAAGAGTTTCAACTGCTGGCAACTTACGAACGATTGAGTTTCGTTTGGCTAAAACTTGAGTACCAAGGGCAAGAACAATAGTTACGATAGCTGGGAGCCCTTCTGGAATAGCTGCAACGGCAAGGGCAACAGAGATCATCAACTCACCGAGTGGATTTTTCCCTTGAATGAAAACACCCACTACAAAAGTAACAAGTGCAATAACCAAGATAGCATAGGTCAAGACTTTAGAAAGGTTGTTCAAGTTTTGTTTAAGTGGTGTATCTGTCTCATCCGCATCTTGAAGCATACCAGCGATATGACCAACTTCAGTGTACATCCCTGTATTGACAACAACACCCATCCCACGACCATAGGTCACGTTTGAGTTTTGGAAGGCCATATTGACACGGTCCCCAATACCAGCATCTGCAGCAAGTTCAACTGTCAAGTCTTTTTCGACTGGCACAGACTCACCTGTCAAGGCAGCTTCTTCGATTTTAAGAGAGTTGGCTTCAAGCAAACGTAGGTCTGCTGGTACTACATCACCTGCTTCGAGGGCAACGATATCACCTGGCACCAATTCTTTAGAGTCAATCTCAGCCATATGACCATCACGAAGAACGCGGGCAGCTGGACTAGACATAGATTTGAGGGCTTCGATAGCTTCTTCTGCTTTTCCTTCTTGGTAAACACCAAAGGCAGCGTTGATGATAACCACGGCTAGGATGATAATGGCATCTGCGATATCTTCCCCACCAGAAGTCACAACTGACAAGATTGCTGCCGCAACTAGGATAATAATCATCAAATCCTTAAATTGCTCGATGAATTTGACCAGGATTGATCGTTTCTCGCCTTCTTCGAGTTCATTGTGGCCAAATTCGGCAAGGCGCTTTTCTGCCTCACTTGATGACAAGCCTTGCTCGGTCGCATCCACAGCCTTCAAGACCTCTTCAGGACTCTGAGTGTAAAACGCTTGGCGTTTTTGTTCTTTTGACATGTGTCTCCTCCTTGACATTGTGTGCAAAACAGACTCTCTTTTCCCTCATCGCATCTTTTCACGACAAACAAAAAGAGACCTATTAATCATAACAAGTCTCGCTGTTTAAGATAGTGCCGGAAAGCATACTTTTCAGTATAAAATTCGGAATGACGACACTATCACAGGTTTCTGCCAGCTACTCCCTTGAGTAGTACTATTATACCAAATTTTGAAAAGTTTTCAAAGAGTAAAAAATGACTTATTTGAATTTTCCCTTGAAAACCAGTATAATGGTAGAATGCTATATGACTAGAAAGGAAGTTGAATGAAGCAATCTATCTCAAATCTCAAGTTAGCTGAGCGTGGGGCCATTATCAGCATTTCAACCTATTTGATCTTGTCTGCAGCCAAATTAGCAACTGGTCACCTTCTTCATTCATCCAGTTTGGTAGCCGATGGTTTCAACAACGTGTCGGACATCATTGGAAATATTGCTCTCTTGATTGGGATTCGAATGGCGCGCCAGCCTGCTGACCGAGACCACCGTTTTGGCCACTGGAAGATTGAGGATTTGGCTAGCTTAATCACTTCTATCATCATGTTCTATGTCGGATTCGATGTCCTAAGGGATACCATTCAGAAGATTCTCAGTCGTGAAGAAACGGTCATTGATCCTCTGGGTGCAACTCTAGGAATTATGTCTGCAGCGATCATGTTTGTGGTTTATCTCTACAATACTCGCCTCAGTAAGAAATCCAACTCCAAAGCACTGAAGGCCGCAGCAAAGGACAATCTTTCTGATGCTGTTACCTCACTCGGTACTACTATTGCCATCCTAGCTAGCAGTTTCAATTATCCCATTGTGGATAAACTGGTTGCCATTATCATCACTTTCTTTATCTTGAAGACTGCCTATGATATCTTTATCGAGTCTTCCTTTAGTCTTTCAGATGGCTTTGACGACCGTCTGCTTGAGGACTATCAAAAAGCCATTATGGAAATTCCCAAAATTAGCAAGGTTAAATCTCAAAGAGGTCGCACCTACGGTAGCAACATTTACCTTGATATTACGCTAGAAATGAATCCTGACTTGTCTGTTTTTGAGAGTCATGAAATCGCGGATCAAGTCGAGTCTATGCTGGAGGAACGTTTTGGCGTCTTTGATACCGATGTCCATATCGAGCCAGCACCAATTCCTGAGGATGAGATTTTAGACAATGTCTATAAAAAATTGCTTATGCGCGAGCAATTGATTGACCAAGGAAATCAACTGGAAGAACTCTTGGCTGACGATTTTGTCTATATTCGTCAAGATGGAGAGCAGATGGATAAAGAGGCCTATAAAGCCGAAAAAGACTTGAATTCCGCTATCAAGGATATTCAGATCACTTCCATCAGTCAGAAGACCAAACTCATCTCCTATGAGTTAGATAGTATCATCCATACCAGTATCTGGCGTCGCCACGAAACTTGGCAAAATATCTTTCATCAAGAAACCAAAAAAGAATAGAGAAATCCTGTCCATGAGACGGGATTTTTCTATTCTTTTAACTATTAAAGTCACTTAGATACTCATAGCGTTCGTATTTTTCAAGGAGTGCTTCGTTTTTCTCATCCAGTTCTTTTTGAAGAGTAGCTAGTTTGCCGAAGTCAGATCCGTTTACCTGCATTTCCCCTTCAATAGCAGCGATACGATTTTCCAAGGTTTCAATATCGCCTTCAATGCTTGCCCACTCCTGCTTTTCTTGGTAGGTCATGCGTTTCTTGTCTTCTCGAACCTTGACGACTTTCTCCTTTTCAGACTTTTGCACTTGATTGGCCAACTCTGTTTCAAAGGCTTTTTCATCAAGGTAATCGGTATAATGACCAAAGAAAGGACGAATCTTGCCATCTTCAAAAGCCAGAATCTTGGTCGCTACCTTATCCAGGAAATAACGGTCGTGGCTAACTGTCAAGACAGGCCCCACAAAACCTTGCAAGAAATTCTCTAAGACTGTTAAAGTTGCAATATCTAGGTCATTTGTCGGCTCATCCAAGAGAAGAACATTTGGTTTTTCCAAGAGCAGTTTGAGGAGATAAAGACGTTTTTTCTCACCCCCAGACAATTTCTCAATCAAGGTTCCATGCGTCGAACGTGGGAAAAGGAACTGCTCTAGCAACTCTGCAATCGAAGTCGTAGAACCACCGCTGGTCTTAACCTCTTCTGCCACTTCCTGCAGGTAATTTATAACTCTCTTGCTTTCATCCAAGCCCTCAATTTGCTGAGAGAAATAGGCAATGCGAACAGTTTCTCCAATCACAACTTGTCCTGCTGTCGGCTCAAGAATGCCTGCAATCAAGTTAAGGAGAGTTGATTTCCCAACACCGTTGTCTCCAACGATTCCGATACGGTCTTTGGCCTGCACCAAGAGATTAAAATCTTGCAAAATGGGCTTATTTGCATAGGCAAAAGAAACATCCTGAAACTCGATGACTTTCTTCCCAATCCGACTGGTTTCAAAGTTCATGGTCAAGTCTGTCTCAGCACTACTGCCTGAAACTTCCTTTTTCAAGTCATGGAAACGATTGATACGAGCCTGCTGCTTGGTCGCACGCGCCTGCGGTTGTCTGCGCATCCAGGCCAATTCTTGTTTGTAGAGTTGTTGTTTTTTGTGAAGAAGAGTCGCGTCACGCTCATCCTGTTCCGCCTTTAGGCGAACATAGTCCTGGTAATTTCCCTGGTACTCGGTCAAGCCTGCGCGATCCAATTCGAAAATCCGAGTTGACAAAGCGTCTAGGAAATAACGGTCGTGGGTGATAAAAAGGACTGTTTTCTTGGAATTTTTCAAAAAGATGGTCAGCCACTCAATAGTCGCAATATCCAGATGGTTGGTCGGCTCATCCAAAAGCAAAAGGTCGTGATTACCAAGTAAGACTTGCGCCAACTGAACCCGTCTTCTCAGACCACCTGACAATTCCCCAACAGGAGTAGATAAGTCCTGAATCCCCAGCTTGCTGAGAACCGTCTTGACCTGACTCTCAATTTCCCAAGCTTGGAGAGAATCCATTTCAGCCATGACACGTTCCAAACGCGCCTGTTTGTCCTCATTATAGTTGAGCATGATCAATTCATACTCACGAATGAGCTGGATTTCCTTGAGGTCGCTGGAGAGAACCGTATCCAAGACTGTCTTGCTATCATCAAAATCAGGATCTTGGGTCAAGTAACCAATCTGGTAATCATTCTTAGCTGAAAAGGGACTGACATCCCCATCAAATCCAGAAACACCAGAAAGGACGTCCAAAAGGGTGGTCTTGCCCGTTCCATTGACACCAATCAGACCAATTCTATCTAGGTCATGGATAATAAAGGAAATATCCTTAAAAACGGTCTTGTCACCAACGGATTTACTTAGTTTTTCAACGATAAAATCACTCATTTTTTCTCCCTTAGATAAGCATGGATGGCTTGACGGTCATTTTTCAATTCTCCATCGACAATGGCATATTCAATCTCTGTTAAAATCTCTCCCAAGTCTGGGCCCGGCTGATAACCATATTCCTTGATCAAAATACCACCGTTGATTTGGATTTCTTTCTTATCATGAATGGTCAGACTCTGGTAGGTTTCTGTGATGACTTGTGGGTTGACTGGTTTTCCCTGAGCCTGACGAAGATTTTCAGCCTGTAAAAGCAAATCCAAGTCAAAGCGGTAACAATCGCGCTTGCTCAATTCTCCCTTTTCACGCAAGGCCAAAATAGTCAGTAAATCCTGAACTTGCTTAGCAAACTGGCGTGAGGTCTTCCAAGCCTTCAAAAAGGGCTGCGCATTTTCAATATCCAAAGCCCACAGTAGAGCCGCCCAGGCTTGTTCAGAGGATTCAAAAGTAAAATCGGTCTCTAACTCAAACAGTCTGTTAAGCTTGTCCTGGCTAGCTGCCATATCAGGGAGATAATCATAAGCTTGACTCTCAATCATGGAAGCCAAGCCCCTTCTCCAAAATGGAGCCAGCAAGAGTTTATCAAACTCAACGAAGGTACGCTCTACAGAAATTTTCTCCAAAAGTGGCGTCAAAGTCTTCATAGCTTTAAATGTTTCTGACTCAAGCTCAAAGCCAAGACTGGCCTGAAAACGGAAGCCACGCATAATCCGCAAAGCATCTTCGTTGAAACGCTCACTTGCCACTCCAACTGCTCGTAAGACTTGCTTTCCCAAATCGTCTAAACCATGGAACAAGTCAATGATTTCCCCTGTCTCGTCCAAGGCAAAGGCGTTGACTGTAAAATCACGGCGTTTGAGGTCTTCTTCTAGCGAACGCACAAAGGAAACCGCACTGGGTCTTCGATAGTCCACATAGACATCTTCTGTCCGAAAGGTGGTTACCTCATACTCCTCGTCCCCATCTAAGACCAAGACAGTTCCATGCTCGATTCCGATATCGGCTGTTCGCGGAAAAATCTGCTTGGTCTCTTCTGGATAAGAAGACGTTGCGATATCCACATCATGGATAGGGCGATTGAGAAGGGCATCTCGAACAGAACCTCCAACAAAATAGGCCTCAAATCCTGCTTCTTTAATTTTTTCTAATACTGGTAAAGCCTTCTGAAATTCAGAAGGCATTTGCGTTAATCTCATAATAAGTGTTCTAATCCATAGACAAGCTCATGACGCTTGACAACTTCTTTAATTCCCAAATTCACCCCTGTCATGAAGGAGCTGCGATCATAGGAGTCATGACGGAGGGTCAATCCTTCTCCCTGATTGCCAAAGATGACTTCCTGATGGGCTACCAAACCTGGCAAACGAACTGAGTGGATACGCATGCCATCAAAATCAGCACCACGAGCACCTGCAATGAGTTCTTCCTCGTCTACTGCACCCTGCTGGATAGACTCTCGAACTTCTGCCATTAATTCAGCTGTTTTAATAGCTGTTCCACTCGGAGCATCTTTTTTCTTGTCATGATGAAGCTCGATAATCTCCACATTTGGGAAATATTTAGCAGACTGCCTTGCAAATTGCATGAGCAAGACAGCACCCAAGGCAAAGTTAGGAGCAATCAAGCCACCCAAATCTTGGACACGAGAAAATTCTTTTAGCTCTGCAATTTCTTCACTTGTGAAACCTGTTGTTCCAACTACTGGAGCAAAGCCATTTTCAAGAGCAAAACGTGTATTTTCGTAGGCAACAGTTGGAGTAGTAAAATCTACCCAGACATCCGCTTCAAAACCAATCAAATCAGCCTTATCCTTGAAAACAGGAATTCCCTGCCATTCTGACTCAGACTCAAAAGGATCCAAAACTGCTACCAAGTCTAAGTCTGGATCAGCCAAAACCATCTGACAAGCAGCCTGGCCCATCTTTCCCTTAAAACCAGCAATAATTACTCGAATACTCATCTCTACTCCTGTCTAAGATACAAAGCCTGTAGGAACACAAAGTGAAAATAGGAGTTCTGATCAAGAAGTGTCTACTCCTTGGAAGAACTATCTTTTTCACACAGGGTTCCAGGCGTGTTCATTTGCTAACTTCTTAACTAAGCTAAAAGTCCCAACTAAATCACTGGAATATAACCTAGAGCAATACTTCCTGCTCCTAGGTGGGTTCCAATGACACTACCAAATGTAGCAAGTGAAATATCCGTACCTACTCCAGATTCAAGTAAGTGCTGACGCAATTCTTCAGCCTTTTCAGGAGCATTCCCGTGAATGACAATGATACGGTATTGGCCTGAAGCTGTTGCTTCCTTGATAATTTCAATTAAGCGCTTGGTTGCTTTCTTTTCAGTACGAACTTTTTCGTAAACTTCAATCACACCTTGGTCATTGAAATAAAGGATTGGCTTAATGCTTAGCAAATTGCCCAAAATCGCAGCTCCATTTGAAAGGCGTCCACCCTTCACCAAGTGATCCAAGTCATCCACCATGATGAAAGCAGAGGTATGACTAATCTGAATAGCTAGCTTATCCTGAATAATGGCAAAGTCATCACCTTGGTCTTTCCAGTTAAAGACACTTTCAACCATGATACCCAGAGGAGCACTTGTAATCAAAGTGTCTGGGAAGGCAATGGTTAGCTCCTCATAATCATCGACCATGTACTGGATATTTTGGTAAAAACCTGAAATTCCAGAAGATAGGAAAAGCCCCAAAGCATGTGTATAACCTTGTTCTTTGAGCGAAGTTAGAATCTCATCTAACTTGGCAATACTTGGTTGACTGGTCTTAGGCAATTCAGAAGCCTGAGCCATTTTTTGGTAAAATTCCTCAGCAGTCAGATTGATGCCTTCGACATACTCCTCACCGTCAATATTGACAGGAATATCCAAGACAAATAAATCTTCTCTTTGCAAGGTCTCTGCACTGAGATAAGCAGAAGAATCTGTGATAACAGCTAATTTCATATTAGAACTCCAAATTGATTCCTGGTAAGTCTAATGCAATTTCAGTTACTTCGTAAGTCAAACGGTTGAGCATGTTCAAACATGGACGAGCCAAGGTTTCCACTTCTTCTTGGTTCAATTCACTTGGTTCGTTAACAATACGACCATCGATATGGTTCACCTGTGAAATGGTTCCACTGATGACGAATTTATCAAATACAATCATAAATGTCAAGATGACAATCAAGGAAGTCACTTGATTTTCTTGATCATGTTGAATTAATTGGAAGTTCACATCCACCTTAGTTTCAGGAGCTCCATTTTCATTTTCCCATTCAAAATTACGCGCATCAAAATGATACTGACTAACAAATTCTTGTTCACGTTTAAGATTCATGTCTTTCTCCCTCGGCTACAATATTATAAGCTATTGTACCATAATTTTTTATTTTCATCTAGTTTTCTAGGATTTAGTCAATCCCGATTTCAGCTCGGACTACGTCTGCGATGGTATCAACATAGTAGTCCACTTCTTCTGTTGTAGGCGCTTCTGCCATAACACGCAAAAGAGGCTCTGTTCCACTTGGGCGAACAAGGATACGGCCATTCCCCGCCATTTCAGCTTCCATCTTCTCGATGATAACCTTGATAGCTGGCACTTCCATAGCCTTTTCCTTCATGGCATTTTCCACTCGGATATTGACTAATTTTTGTGGATAGATGGTTACTTCTGCTGCCAACTCTGACAAGCTCTTACCAGTTTCCTTCATGATTTTTGTCAATTGGACAGCTGATAATTGACCATCACCCGTTGTATTGTAATCCATCAAGATGACGTGACCAGACTGTTCACCACCGAGGTTGTAGCCTGATTTTCTCATTTCTTCCACAACATAGCGGTCGCCAACTGCAGTGACTGCCTTGTTAATGCCTTCACGGTCCAAGGCCTTGTGGAAACCAAGGTTGGACATAACAGTTGTCACGATTGTATTTTGGGCCAATTGTCCTTTTTCAGAAAGGTATTTCCCGATGATGTACATAATCTTGTCACCATCAACGATGTCGCCATTTTCATCAACAGCAATCAAACGGTCACTGTCTCCGTCAAAGGCCAAACCAATAGCTGAGCCGCTTTCTTTGACCACATCTTGAAGAGCTTCTGGGTGAGTTGAACCAACATTAAGGTTGATGTTAAGACCATCTGGTGTTTCCCCGATAACAGTTAATTGAGCGCCAAGGTCTGCAAAGATTTGACGGGCACTTGTAGACGCCGCACCGTTTGCTGTGTCCAAGGCAACCTTCATTCCCTCAAGAGGAGTTCCAGTTGAAACAAGATAGCCTTCATACTTACGCAAGCCTTCTGGATAATCTACCAAGGTTCCCAAGCCTTCTGCACTTGGACGAGGAAGAGTATCTTCCGCAGCGTCTAGCAAGGCTTCAATTTCTGCTTCTTTTTCATCGTCCAGTTTGAAGCCATCACCGCCAAAGAACTTAATTCCATTATCAAGGGCTGGATTGTGGCTAGCAGAAATCATGACACCAGCACTTGCTCCTTCAGTTTTTACCAAGTAAGCTACTGCTGGTGTTGCCAAAACACCTAGTTTGTATACGTGAATACCAACTGAAAGAAGACCAGCTACCAAGGCAGATTCTAGCATTTCCCCAGAAATACGTGTATCACGTCCCACAAAAACTTTCGGTGCTTCCGTTTCATGTTGGCTAAGAACATAGCCTCCAAAACGTCCTAGTTTAAAGGCCAATTCTGGCGTTAGTTCTACGTTAGCTTCTCCACGGACTCCATCAGTCCCAAAATATTTACCCATTTTTATAAAATCCTTTTTCTATTTTTAATTCGTTTTTGAACTAGTTGCTTTCGTTGACGAAGATGTCTCCGACGAACTGCTTGTAGTTGAATTTGATGTGTTTGAACTTGTACCCACAGGTTTTGTAGTGACCTTCATTGTCGTATCAAATGGAGTAATCACCGCTGGTAAGACAACACCATTACGGTCGATTGCCTGCAAAGGTACTGAACCACTGTAATTACCTGTTATGCGTTCGCTGGTTGGTAAAAGCGCAATAATACGATCAATTTTAGCTAGTGTTTCTTGGTCAGTTGTGACAGAGACCCGTTCATTTGACACGGTTACACTATCAATTTGTAGCTTGGAATCAATCTGGCTTTGGTCAACTTGTGGCACAACAATCATCCCATCTCGCTTAACCTTCTTCCCAACTTTCACTGTGATCTTTTGAGGCGTTGCCACAGCAGTCAATCCGCTTGGAAGATTTTCAATATTCAAGGGAACTTCAATCGTTCCAACACTGGCATCCGTCAAATCAGCAGTTACCTTAAACTTACGAGTACTTTCCTGCATTTCGCTGGCCAAGGTCACACGATTGGCTCCTGTCAGCACAACTGAAACCTCTGATGCAAATCCACTAATGAAATACTGGTCATTATCATAGTGAATAACGATAGGAACGTTCGTTATCGTATTGGTGTAAGTTTCTGATTTAACCTGCCTTGCGGTATTACTATTTTGAAAGTTGGTTGACGTTGCATAGATGAATAAGATACAAGCAAAAAAGAGAGATGAAATGATGTATAGACTATTTTTTCTCATATTTCCAACCTCCTAGCAAACGGTCCTTGAAACTGACTTTTTCCTCAACAGCTGGCAAAAGAATTGCTCGTAGCTCTGCTTCAAATTCTTCAATCGTCAAGTCGTGCTTGAAAACACCGTTATAGGTAATAGAAATGCCTCCTGTTTCCTCTGAGACGATGAAGGTCAAGGCATCGGATACTTCTGACAAACCGATAGCCGCCCGGTGTCTGGTCCCAAATTCCTTGGAAATCCCTGTGCTTTCTGTCAAGGGAAGATAGGCAGAGGTTACTGCTATTCGATTTTCTCTGATAATCACAGCACCATCGTGTAGGGGAGTGTTGGGGATAAAGATATTAATAAGGAGTTCAGCTGAAATATTGGCATCCAAAGGAATCCCTGTCGCAATGTATTCTTGTAAGGTCCGAACTCGTTGGATGGCAACCAGAGCACCAATCTTACGAGGACTCATATATTCAACCGACTTGACAAAGGCACGAATCATTTGCTCCTCTGCACTAATTTGAGCAGTAGAAAAGAAATCTGTCGCCCTTCCCAAGCGTTCCAAACCAGTCCGAATCTCTGGAGAGAAGATAACAACCGCAGCAATAACCCCATAGGTGATAATCTGATTAATCAACCAAGAAATCGTTGTTAAATCAAGGATATTGGCCACAACCTGGGCTAATACAAAGATAACGACCCCACGCACCAAAATCATAATCTTGGTGCCAGCTATCGCTTTTGTAAAACGATATAAAATATAGGCCACAATCAAAATATCAAACACATTGATGGCAATACTCCAAGGACTAGAAAACAAGCTAGTCCAATATTGCAGGTTGGATAATTGTTGAAAGTTCATCTGCTGTCTCCTCTCTGTCCAAACACGTTCCTTTCTATTATACCATTTTTCTTACATTTTTTTCCCTATCCTACTTCATTTTAAATTAAAGAAAAAATATGATAAAATAAACTGATACTCAATGAAAATCAAAGAGCAAACTAGGAAGCTAGCCGCAGGCTGTACTTGAGTACGGTAAGGCGCCGCTGACGTGGTTTGAATTTGATTTTCGAAGAGTATGACTAGAAAAAACAAAGGAGAAACCATGTCTCAACTCTATGATATTACCATTGTAGGTGGTGGTCCTGTCGGGCTTTTTGCGGCCTTCTATGCCCACCTACGCCAAGCCAAGGTCCAAATCATCGACTCTCTTCCTCAACTCGGTGGACAACCTGCTATTCTCTATCCTGAAAAGGAAATCCTCGACGTCCCAGGTTTCTCAAACTTGACTGGAGAAGAGTTGACCAACCGCTTGATTGAACAGCTAAACGGCTTTGATACCCCTATCCATCTCAACGAAACGGTTCTTGAGATTGAAAAACAAGAAGAAGGATTTGTCATCACAACTTCTAAAGGAAGTCATCTGTCTAAAACTGTTATCATTGCTATGGGGGGTGGTGCCTTCAAACCACGTCCGCTGGAACTAGAAGGCGTTGAGGGCTATGAAAATATCCACTACCACGTTTCTAACATTCAGCAATATGCTGGTAAGAAAGTGACGATTCTGGGTGGTGGGGACTCAGCTGTTGATTGGGCTTTAGCTTTTGAAAAAATTGCGCCAACTACCCTTGTCCACCGTAGAGATAATTTCCGCGCCTTGGAACACAGTGTCCAAGCCTTACAGGAATCTTCTGTGACCATCAAGACACCATTCGTCCCTAGCCAACTCCTTGGAGATGGAAAAATACTCGATAAACTTGAAATCACAAAAGTCAAATCTGATGAAGCAGAGACTATTGACTTAGACCACCTCTTTGTCAACTATGGTTTCAAATCTTCTGTTGGTAACCTTAAAAACTGGGGTCTGGACCTCAACCGTCACAAGATTATCGTCAATAGCAAGCAAGAATCTAGCCAAGCAGGTATCTATGCTATCGGTGACTGTTGCTACTATGACGGAAAAATTGATCTGATTGCGACAGGGCTTGGAGAAGCACCAACCGCTGTTAACAATGCCATTAACTACATCGACCCAGAACAAAAAGTACAACCAAAACACTCTACTAGTTTATAGAAAAAGAACCACGAGTCACATAGGATTCGTGGTTTTATAGTTCATCGGCTAATTTGTTAGCTCATATTTCCCCCTTCTTTAACAAAAATAAAAATGCCTATCAAACTGATAAAACATGTGATATAATAGGGACGGCACTAACAATACGCCTTGGAAAAGGAGGTATTACAGATGCTAGAACTTCTCAAAATAGTACTTATCGCAGTCATCGAGAGTATCATCTCATGGCTGGTGACTCGTTGGTTAGACGATCACTTCGACAAGTAACCTTCCTGGTTAGTGCTATCTAACCCAGAAAAAAATCCCCTCAGTATTGCAGTACCGAGGGGATTTCTGTTAGCACTAAAATGCTAGAACTTCTCAATTCCCCTTTATTATCTCACATACTCTATTTAATTGTCAAGAAAGAGGTGTTTTATATCTTTATAACTCATCGGCTATCTTATTGATTTTTCTGAGTCTGTGGTTAACACCACTTTTGGTCAGAGGAGTGCTGAGACTATCTGCTAACTGCTGGATAGAGTAATCTGGGTGCTGAATTCGCAACTGCGCTACCTCCTGCAAATCTACTGGTAGATTTTCTAGGCCCATGATATCTTTGATTTTACTGATATTGTTGATGGTCTTCATGCTGGCAGAAACTGTCCGAGCAATATTCGCCGTTTCAGCATTATTAGCACGATTAAGGTCGTTACGGGTTTCTCGTAAAATCTTAACTCGCTCAAAATCATCACGCGCCTTCATGGCTCCGATGACAATCAAGAAGTCCATAATATCTTCGGCTCGCTGGAGATAGGTCACAGCTCCCTTCTTACGCTCAAGAACCTTAGCATCCAGTAAAAACTGCTGGAGAAGAGAGGCAATCCCTTGCGCGTGGTCCAGATAAACAGAACTGATTTCCAACTGGTACTTACCTGACTCAGGGTCACGAATGCTTCCATTTGCCAAGAAAGCACCACAGAGATAAGCACGGCCTGCTTCCTCGTCTGATAAAATCTCCTCGTCAATACCTGTTTCCAGACCAAAGAAGGAGTCTGCCAAGTGCAAATCACTCAGCAAGTCCTGCACCTTTTCATCTGTAAAAACAGTATAGACCCGATTCTTGCGGAGATTACTCCGTTGGTGGTGGCGAATTTCCGATTTGATTTCGTAAAAATGGAGAAAGGACTCATAGAGGTGACGAGCCAGTTTGGCATTTTCTGTCACAACTGACAAGGTCAAACCCGAAGTCGAGAGACCGATACTACCAGACATCTTGATAATGGCAGATAATTCATGCCGGCTTAGATGGTGCTGACCTAGGATTTCTTCTTTTACTGCTACTGTGAAACTCATTTTCTCACCTGTATAATGCGCATCAATTCGTCCACAATCAAATCCCCATCGTGGAAGGCACCACCATTTTCCAGACGGAGGAAGTTGGATGAAATCACGCGCGGAACTTGCTTACAAAGACCTGCAAAATCATGTTCCACCTGGACCAAATATTCATCAAAACGGTTGGAATTCATGTATTCCTGAGGCACTTTTTCGATATTCACCAAGACAGTGTCGATAAAAGGTCTGCCAAGATGACGATGCAAGACTTCCACATGGTCGCTATCTGTAAAGTGTTCCGTCTCCCCACGTTGAGTCATGATATTGCAGACATAGGCGATTTCTGCCTTGGTTTCCAAAAGCGCCTGCCCGATTTCCTTAATCACGATATTGGGCAAAATAGAGGTAAAGAGAGAACCAGGACCTAGGACAATCATGTCACTTTCAAGAATGGTCTGCACTACTCGACGGCTAGCCAGAGGCGTATCATCGTTGAGGGTATTGGTCACATAAACATGATCAATCATGCCTGGATGGTCTGCAATATGACTCTCTCCAGCCACCTCTGTCCCGTCCTGGAAGACTGCATGAAGGGTCAAGGGATGGTCACTGGAAGGATAAATCTTCCCAGTTGTGTGGAAAAATTTGCTTAGCAACTGCATGGCATTATAGGTCGACCCCTGCATTTCTGACAGACCTGCAATAATGAGATTGCCCAATGGATGGCCAGCAAAGGCTCCGGCATCCTCAGAAAAGCGATACTGAAAGACCTTTTCATAAAATTTTGGCATATCCGACATGGCCACAAGGACATTGCGAAGATCCCCTGGCGGTGTCAATTGCTGCATATTTTTTCGGAGTTCACCTGATGAACCGCCATCATCCGCCACCGTTACGATAGCAGCGATTTCCACATCTTTTTCCCGCAGACTCTTAAGAATGACAGGGATCCCAGTACCTCCACCAATCACCGTTATCTTTGGTTTTCTCATGAACGGTTTACCGTTTCCTTTCTTCGGTCTTTGTCTCGATGTCCTTCATTGACAGGCCAAGTCTTGGATAAGTCCTGCGCCAAGCGTTTAGCAAAGGCCACACTACGGTGTTGACCACCTGTACAACCCATAGCAATGGTCAAAACAGACTTACCTTCCTTTTGGTAACTTGGCAAAATCGGCTCAATCAAGGCCAACAAATGTTGATAAAAATCTTCTGACTCAGGGTGATTCATGACATAGTGATACACTGGTTCATCTACACCCGTTTGGTTTCTCAGTTCTGGTAGATAGTAGGGATTTGGCAAGAAACGGACATCAAAGACTAAATCTGCATCAATCGGGATTCCATATTTAAAGCCAAAAGACATGACTTCGATACGGAAAGACTGGGCTTGTTCCTGATCAGAAAACTGCTCTGCAATGGTTTTACGTAGCTCACGTGGAGTGAGTTCAGTCGTATCCACCACATTTTGACTCATATTTTTCAAAGGTGCCAAGAGTTCACGTTCCAGCTTGATTCCATCCAAAATCCGTCCATCTGCAGCTAGAGGGTGACTCCGTCTGGTTTCCTTGTAACGAGCGACCAATTCCTTATCAGCTGCATCCAAAAAGAGAATTTTAAAGTCCAGTTCTTCCTTGTTTTCCAACTCATCCAAAACAGCTTGAATCTCTGAGAAGAAAGAACGGCTACGCATATCTACTACCAAGGCCAACTTATGGTCGTCTTCCTTTGTTTCCACCAACTGCAAAAACTTAGGCAAGAGAGCTGGCGGCATATTATCAATAGTAAAATAACCCAAATCTTCGAAGGACTGAATGGCTACAGTTTTCCCTGCACCACTCATTCCTGTCACAATCACCAAGTGAAGTTGTTTCTTTGTCATCTTTTTCTCCTTATATCAAAAGAAGTTTGGCAACACCAAACTTCAACTAGCTTATCCAATCTCTGCGATGACTTCGATTTCGACTTTTACATCACGAGGAAGACGAGCTACCTCTACTGCTGAACGAGCTGGAAATTCCTCTTTAAAGGCCGTTTGGTAAACCTCGTTAAAAGGAACAAAGTCGTTCATATCGCTCAAGAAGCAAGTTGTTTTGACAACATGGTCAAAATCTGTTCCTGCTTCTGCCAAAATAGCACCGATGTTTTTCAAGACTTGTTCTGTCTGTTCTTGGATCGTTTCTCCAACGATTTCCCCAGTTTCAGGAGAGAGAGGAACTTGACCACTAGCAAACAAAAGGTTGCCAACGATTTTTCCTTGAACATATGGTCCGATAGCCTTTGGGGCCTTATCTGTATGAATTGTTTTTGCCATTTTCTTTTCCTCACAATTTTTCTAAGATTGAATCCCAAGCCTCATCCATCCCTGCCTTGCTGACAGATGAAAAGAGGATAAAGTCATCACTTGGGTCAAAGTTTAATTTCTTTTTAATTGCTGATTCGTGCTTGTTCCATTTACCACGAGGAATCTTGTCCGCCTTGGTCGCAACGATGATAACCGGAATCTCATAATACTTGAGAAATTCGTACATCTGCACATCATCTGCTGACGGATCGTGACGGAGATCCACCAGACTGACCACCGCACGGAGATTTTCTCGAGTTGTCAGATACTCCTCAATCATGCGCCCCCACTTTTCACGTTCCTTTTTGGAAACACGGGCATAACCATAACCAGGCACATCCACAAAGCGCATCTTATCATCGATATTAAAGAAGTTGAGAAGCTGGGTTTTACCAGGTTTACCTGATGTTCGGGCTAGATTCTTACGATTCAACATAGTGTTGATAAAGCTAGACTTGCCAACATTTGAACGCCCTGCTAGAGCAATCTCTGGCAGTTCATCCTGCGGATAGTGGGATTTATTAGCCGCACTGAGCAAGATTTCAGCATTGTGTGTATTGATTTCCATAGTTACCTCTAAGCTGTTTCTAGGATTGGCTTATCCGTTCCATCGACAGCTTCTTTTGTGATGCGAACCAATTTCACATTTTCCTGACTCGGTACTTCAAACATGACATCTAGCATGGTTTCTTCGATAATCGAGCGAAGACCACGCGCACCCGTTTTGCGTTCGATAGCCTTATTGGCAATCTCTTGAAGAGCTTCGTCGTCAAATTCCAACTCGACATCATCGTAAGAAAGCAAGGTTTGATACTGTTTCACCAAGGCATTTCTTGGTTCTTTCAAGATACGAACCAAATCATCTACTGTTAATTGTTCAAGAGCAGCAAAGACAGGCAAACGTCCAATCAACTCAGGGATAATACCAAATTTTTGAATATCTTCTGCAATGATTTCTTGCATGTAAGAGCTATTTTCATCAATCGCTTTATTATTTTGACCAAATCCGATGACTTTTTCACCCAGACGTTGTTTGACAATTTCTTCAATACCATCAAAGGCACCACCCACGATGAAGAGGATGTTTTTGGTATCTACTTGAATCATCTCTTGTTGCGGATGTTTTCGTCCACCTTGAGGCGGCACGCTAGCAACAGTTCCCTCGATAATCTTGAGAAGGGCTTGTTGCACCCCTTCACCAGAAACGTCACGTGTGATCGAGACGTTCTCGCTCTTCTTAGCAATCTTGTCAATTTCATCCACGTAGATAATGCCACGCTCTGCGCGCTCAATGTTAAAGTCAGCAGCCTGCAATAGTTTGAGGAGGATGTTTTCCACGTCCTCACCTACATAACCAGCCTCAGTAAGAGCTGTCGCATCCGCAATAGCAAAAGGCACATTTAAGCTCTTAGCCAAGGTCTGAGCAAGGAAAGTTTTCCCTGAACCAGTTGGACCAATCATCAAGATGTTTGACTTCTGCAAATCCACATCTTCTGACTCTTCACGCGTATCGTGGAAATTGATGCGTTTGTAGTGGTTGTAAACTGCAACTGCCAAGGCACGCTTGGCACGATCTTGACCGATTACATAGTGGTTCAAGATATGGAGAAGTTCGATTGGTTTTGGTACCTCAGACAAGTCTGCCAAGACTTCTTCCGCCAACTCCTCACGAATGATTTCCTGGGCTAACTCCACACATTCATTACAGATAAAGGCGTTGTTCCCTGCGATTATTTTTTGTACTTCTTCCTGGCTTTTGCCACAAAATGAGCAATAAACCATCATATCATTATTCCTATTTGTAGGCATGATTTCCTTCCGTTCTATTCTATACTGTCATTCTATCTAAAATAAGGTCATGTAAAAAGCATGGATACTATTGACCAAATTGGTAAAGGCATTTAACCAGAGCAGGACAGAAAGTCCATAACGCTTTTTACGAAAAGCCTGTGCCCCTGCAAGCAAGCAGACCAAACACAGCATGGCTGTGAAAAAACCAAATATACTACGTTCCATTAGACTTCCTTTCTCTTGCGGTATTGGATGGTAAAATCATAAGGATTTTTGTCATCTTTGGTATAGGATTTGCTTGAAACAGTCTCAAAAAGAGACAAGTCAAACTCCTCAGGAAAATAGGTATCTCCCTCCACACGAGCATGAATGTGAGTCACAATCACTTCGTCAAGGTAGGGCTCAAAAGCCTGAAAAATTTGTCTGCCACCGAGAATATAGAGATTCTTGTCTTGACCCTGATACCAGTCTAGAACAGACTGGATATCGTGAAAAGTAGCAACTCCATCTATCTTTTCTTCTGGGTTACGAGTCAAAATCAAGGTCTCCCGTTTTGGAAGCAAGCGACGCCCCATCCCATCAAAGGTTACGCGCCCCATCAAGATAGCATGATTCAGAGTTGTTTCTTTGAAGTGTTGCAGTTCTGCTGGTAAATACCAAGGCAGACGATTGTCCTTACCAATCACACCCTCTTCATCCTGGGCCCAAATAGCTACAATTTTCTTAGTCATGCTTCCATCCTTTTCACTGATAGTACTATTTTATCAAAAAACTCAAAAAAAGACTGGTTTGGAATAGCTTACAGAATAGAAAAAAATCTGTAAGAGGCATCCTACAGATTTTTATATGATTATTCTATTTCTTACAAACCAGGTGCTTGTCCAAGTTCTGCGGCAAGCATCCAGATTGTTTTATCAGTTTCAGTTTTAGCATCTGTAAAGATACCGTTTGTCACATCGTCACCTTCTTCATCAGTAACATCCAAACCTTTTTGGAAGAGTTCTGACAAGTAACGGTAGATAGTAAGGACACGTTCCAAGCTTTCTTCAACATTACGGTATTCACCAGCTTCTTCTTCGATTTCACTGTTTTGAAGGAATTCTGTCAATGTAGAGAATGGGCTACCACCAAGTGTAATCAAGCGTTCGCTGATTTCATCCAATTGACCATCAAGAGCTTCCATGTACTCATCCATTTTTGGATGCCATACAAGAAAACCACGGCCACGCATGTACCAGTGTACTTGGTGCAAAGCTACATGGGCTACGTACAAATCAGCAACAGCTTGGTTCAATACTTCCTTTGTTTTTGCCAATGCTACTGGCGCTGCTTTTGTCAATGATGTTACGTCTTTTACTGCTTCTTTTTTCAATTCTACCATTTTATTTTACCTCATTCATTATTATTTGTAACCACTTCTTACTGGTTACTACCTTAGTATACTACTAAGGAAAACCAATAGCAAGCCAAATGACTCACATGAGAAAAGTTGCAATAGACTGATAATTTAAGAATTTTTTAGAATGAAACCCAGTCACTTTCAAACTCTCTTAACAGAGATAAAATAAAGAAAAGAGCATACAATTTGTAGGCTCTTTTCTCAGTTTTACATCTTAATACCAGACACTGACATCAACCTGTCCTCGAATCCCTTTAAGAGAGTCAGATGAAGTATATTGCCATCCTTTTTCTCCTGAATAATGAGGATTGTTCCAATCAAGCGCATCCGTATAAGCTGCAACCCAGTTTACATGTTGTAAAATATTTGGATGATTCAAACGAGTTTGCAAAAGTTTACGATAGCTATAAACTTTCACGTTTTGGTAACCAGCATGCTTCATGGTTTCCATATACTTATTAATGATTTTAACCCAAGTGTCTGTATCTGCTGGAGCTTTCTTAGATTTATTTTCATACTCCCAGTTTTCAACATCATAGTAGATTGGATAAGATAAGTTCATCTTGTATTTCTTCAAGAGTTCAATAGTCTGCTTGGCATCATTCTCAGCATCTGTTTCATTTTCTGCATAGGTATAAAGATAAACACCATAAGGAATGCCTAGTCGATTAAATTCTTGAATATTATAAGCCAATTCCTTATCTTCTACACCGCTATATCCCAAGCGAACAATAACGCCATCAACCCCATTTTCCTGGATAACCTTTTTCCAATCACTAATGCGGCCATTATGCTCACTGACATCAATAACCTTCTTAGCACGGTCAGTTCCGACCTGTTCTTCACGATGGTTAAAGAAATAACGGTGTCCATTTCGATAAACCCAACCAACATTCAAGGCTTTCTTTTCTTTCAGTTCCCCTGAATCAGCAAAAGTATAACGAGTATCGTCCATGATTAACTCACCTGTTGCCATGACACCACTTTCAGTAAGATAGTAGTTTCCATGCCACTCATCTTGAGCCATGTATCCCCACTTCTTGAAATAATACCACTTTCCATCAATCTTTTGCCACTGTTCATTAGCATAAGAACCATCTGCCTTAAGATAGAACCAACTCTTATAATGATTATCATAAAGCCATTCGTTTTGCATCATGGCACCTTGACCATTCAAGAAATAATTTCCTTGCCACTGACTTTTAGCCATATAGCCCCACTTCTTGAAATAGTACCATTTGCCATTGATTTTCTGCCATTCTTGTTCTGCATAAGAACCATCTGCCTTGAGGTAGAACCAGCTCTTATAATTGTTATCGTAAACCCATTCATTTTTAGCCATGTAACCACCCGCTTTGAGGTAATAGTTTCCATGCCATTCTTTTTGAGCATAACGACCATCTGCTTTTATATAGAACCAACTATTGTAGCTAGTATCGAAAATCCATTCACTCTTAGCTTTTGAACCATCTGCTTTTACATAGAAGTCACCTTCCCAATGTGCTGATGTTGAATTTGGCTTACTTTCTTCTTTCTGACTACTAGCTCGCGTCTCTTTTACTTCTTCCTTTTTCTCTGGACGCTGACTAGAAGAAGTCTCAACCTTTTTCTCTTCTTCTTTTTGACTTGTAGTCGTTTCTGATTTCTTTTCTTCTACCTTACTAGAAGAAGCTTGAACACTGCTTTCTTCCGAAGATGCTTTCGCTTCAGCTTCATTTGCAGCCACCTGATTAACGATCAATCCAAGCAAAAAGGCACTTGCTAATCCAATTTTTCCAATCTTTGTTTTCAATCTTTCCTCCCTTATAAAAAATGGAACAGACATCTGAATGCTGTTCCACCTAGCTTTTGCTACTTACTAATTATTTTACAAAGTCAAGCAATGCCAAGAAGCTTTCAGCTTCAAGTGACGCACCACCAACAAGGGCACCGTCAACGTCTGGGCAAGCCATGTATGAAGCAACGTTTTCAGGTTTAACAGAACCACCGTATTGAACACGAACTTTGTCTGCAACTTCTTGACCAAAGTCAGCAGCTACAACGTCACGAACAACTTTACACATTTTTTGTGCGTCGTCTTGTGAAGCTGATTTACCAGTACCGATAGCCCAGATTGGCTCATAAGCGATAACTGAGGCAGCGACTTGTTCAGCAGTCAATCCAGCCAATGCAGCAGATACTTGAGCACCTACAAACTCAGCAGCTTTACCAGCTTCGTAAGTTTCAAGTGATTCACCACAACAGATGATTGGAAGCATACCGTTTGCAAAGATTGCTTTTGCTTTTTTGTTGATATCTTCGTCAGTTTCATGGAAGTAGTCACGGCGTTCTGAGTGACCGATAACAACGTAATCAGTACCGATTTCTTTCAAAACTTGTGGGCTAGTTTCACCAGTGAAAGCACCTGCATTTTCAAAGTAGCAGTTTTGAGCAGCAACTTTAAGGTTTGAACCTTTTGCAGCAGCAAGAACAGTTGTCAAATCAAGAGCTGGAGCTGCGATACCTGCTTCAACAAGATCTGATGAAGGAAGTTTTGATACAACTGCTTCAACGAATGCTTTAGCTTCTTCTGGATTTTTGTTCATTTTCCAGTTACCAGCGATAAATGGTTTACGTGACATTTCACATACCTCTTTTTTCAATTTATTTTCTATTTATTTTATCACAATTAGACACAGCTTGCAAATCTTACTCGGATTTCAAGCCTGCTTACAAGGATTAATCCTTCCAGAGATCCATAGCATTTCTAAAATCTGCAGATACCTGTGTCAACTGAGGATTGCTTGCTTCTCTCTCTGCCCGCTTAGCCTCGATTTGAGCCACACTTTTGATACCTTCATGGCGCCAATTTCTCAAAATCGCCTGAATGTACTTCCAGTTTGGTTTTCCATTCAAAACAGCTTCACGAAGAGCTTCCTTGATCAAGTCAGCACTGGTCCCATCTTCCTTAAGAGTCTTGGTCAAATCCTCAATCTCAAAAGGAGTCAACAATCGTCCTAATTCCTGCTGGAAGGTTTCCACCAAATCTTTGAGATGATTTTGAGGTGTCAACTGGTCTGAACTTGAATGAACTGCTCCAAGCAGGTCATCCAAACGTTCCAATGCCAAACTAGTATCAAAAAGCAATTCAATTTCACCATTTAATTCGATCGTTCGATACTGAAGGAGTCCCCTCTCCGTCAGATTGGAAATAGCCTGATTGACATCCGAAATTTCCTTGCCAATCCTTTCAGCAATCTGGCTTGGGGACATTTCTTCTAAGCCTGTCGTATTTTGCAAATAGAAAAATTGCCAGACTAGAAAATCATCGCTAGAAGGAAAGAGTTCCTTAAAATGCAAGAGCAGGGCACTCGGTAAAACCAAGTTCCCTGATTTAAAAGCGTCTAAATATGTCATAATTCCTCTTATAAATACCCAAATGCAGAAGCATCATCTTCTATTTTTCTCCAGTCAAAAGGGGTTTCCTGATAGACCGCATAATTCACCCAGTTACTGAAAAAGAGGGCTGCTGATGAAGACCAACAAAGACAAGGTGTCTGATTGACATCATCATCCTTAAAGTAATTTTCTGGAATATGTGGATCTAAACCTGCATCACGATCTCGGAAATATTCATTTGCCAAGGTATCACGGTCATATTCCAAATGCCCAAAACTATAAATTTCTCGTAAATCACGACTAGCCAAAATCGAAACCCCAACCTGTGGCCCTTCTGATAAAATCTCGAGATTTGTTTTATTTAAGACTTCTTCCTTAGAAATCTCCGTGTGCCGTGAATGAGGGGATACATAGCTATCATCAAAGCCTCTAAAGAGAAGGTGCCCTTCTTTTAAAGTATCCTGAGGATAAATACCTGATAGCTTACTGTCCATCTGGTATTTTTCCACACCATAGCGCAGATAAAGACCAGCCTGAGCACCCCAGCAGATATGAAGGGTCGAATAGACATGGGTCTTGGACCACTCGATTACTTGACTGAATTCCTCCCAATAGTCCACTTCCTCAAATGGTAAATGCTCAACTGGAGCACCCGTGATAATCATCCCATCAAAATACTCATCCTTGACTTCAGGAAAAGTTTTATAGAAGGTCTCCATGTGTTCTGAACGAGTTGTTTTAGAACGATGGCTCTCCATATAGAGAAAATCAATATCCAGTTGTAGGGGTGTATTGGCCAAATGGCGCAACAACTGAGTCTCTGTGACCATTTTTTGTGGCATAAGATTTAAGATTAAAATCTTCAAAGGACGGATATCTTGGTGGGCCGCACGTTGATCATCCATGACAAAGATATTCTCTGTCCGTAAAATCTCAACAGCTGGTAATTTTTTATCAATTCGAATCGGCATAACCCTCTCCTAACTGTATTCTTTCAGGAATCATTGCATATGTTTGAAACTCTTCGAAAATCAAATTCAAACCGCGTCAACGTTGCCTTGCCGTACTCAAGTACAGCCTGCGGCTAGTTTCCTAGTTTGCTCTTTTATTTTCATTGAGTATGAAACTAAATCTCAAACACTTAGTCCTTTTATTATACTGCAAGAAGATATAGTTTTCAATTATAGTTTTTCTCTAACTAGCTATAGTCTATTTTTATATCCTAATGTAGAGAAAACAGCCCTAAGGACTGTTTTTCATTAATAATGCATCAGAACTTTGTAATCGTAGTCACCGATTTTTTCACGGCCGTTTAAGTCATCCAATTCAACAAGGAAGGCACAACCTGCCACAACACCGCCAAGTTTTTCAATCATCTCGATGGTTGCCTTAACAGTTCCACCTGTTGCCAAGAGATCATCTACAATAAGAACACGTTGACCTGGCTTGATGGCATCCGCGTGCATAGTCAAGGTATCAACACCGTACTCTTTTTCATAGTCAGCAGAAATAACTTCGCGTGGCAATTTACCTGGCTTACGAACAGGCGCAAAACCAATTCCCAACTCAAAGGCCACTGGACAACCCACGATAAAACCACGAGCCTCAGGACCTACAATCATGTCGATTTTCTTATCAGTAGCATACTGAACGATTTCACGGACAGCATAGCTATAAGCATTTCCATCAGCCATCAAAGGACTGATATCACGGAAAGTAATACCTTCCTTCGGATAATTTTCAATTGTTGCAATGTAATCTTTTAAATTCATCTTTTTCTTTCTTTCAAAGTTTTTACTCTCTATTATAGCATATTTTTTAAGAAAGAAAAAAGGAAAAGTTAACTTCAATAATTATCTAACGATTTGACGATTTATAACTAGCCATGGCAATAAAGCCCAATTTCTTTTTATTCTTAGCGAACATTTTATACATAGTTAAAAACTGCTTTCTATTCTCCTTTTTACAAGCATTTACACAAATTTTCAAAGTTCCTAGCCAACCTTCGTCATAAATCATACCTGATAATTTCATTAATGTCATTTCACCAGTCAATACTTTCACATCACGATAACCTGATTCTATCATCACCTCTTCCCAACCATCTTGAGTTAAAGGACCTACATTTACATGAATTGCTTGTGACAGTTCCTGTCTGACAGACTCTTTAGCTTCCTTAAGAAGCACATCATGTGTCAAGAGAAGACCTTCAGGCTTTAAAACCCTTAGATACTCCATTACACATTTTTTCTTAGCTTGATCGGCTTGCATAGTCAGCATAGCTTCATTTATAACAATATCAAAACTAGCATCTTCATAAGGAAGTTTCATTGCATTTGCTCTTTCAAAACTGATTAAATGAGCAACACCTGCCTTTTCAGCAGATTTTTTAGCCACTTCTAAAGCTTGTCCATCCATATCAACAGCAGTTATCTTACAACCAAAACGCTGTGCCAACTCAATTGCTGTAGTTCCCCTATTACACGCAACCTCTAGTATTCTCTTTTCTTTTGAAAATCCTCCTTCTGCAATTAACCAATCTGTGGCACGTTTTCCACCTGGACGTAAGCGTTTTTTCCCCAGTTTTGCTAAAAACTTATGACCTGCTTCTGACATTTGAACACCTCTATTTTTTCTTTATTATAACATAAAATTATATTATCTGATAATTCTAATTTATTATTTGATGAACTATAATCAAACGCATACAGTCTGCCATGACTATAGCATAAATCTATTAATCACCTCTCTAGTTCGAATTTAATTGCTCACGTAGTTTACGCATATAGGTTACGACTACATATTTGTACTTTAGAGTTGCTAGCCTCCTTATCCGCTATATACGCTTTACTATCACGTGCCTATTCGTATAGCCAAGATTTCTCTATCTCTTTCTCTGCCGATTCTTATTTCCAGCGTCAGACTTAAACAGTCTATCCTAATGCCGCTCGATCAGCTACTCACAATAGTCAGGCTTGGGAATCACTTTTGGGTTTACTAGTATATGGTACCCACAGAGGACTTACACCTCAGATGAACGGAATGCCCGTCGCACCTAAAAAAACGAGTACTTTCGTACTCGTTCTCTGATATAAACTACTGATTAAAGTGAGTTTACGTCAACTTTGATACCAACACCTTGAGTAGTTGTGATAGTCAAGTTTGTTACGTAAGTTCCTTTAGCTGTAGCTGGTTTTGCTTTTTGGATTGTTTCGTTGAATGCTTTGAAGTTTTCAACCAATTTTTCAGCTTCAAATGATACTTTACCGATGATTGCTTGAACGTTACCTGCACGGTCAGCACGGTAAGTGATTTTACCACCTTTAGACTCTTCAACTGCTTTAGCAACATCCATTGTTACAGTACCAGTTTTAGGGTTTGGCATCAAGTTACGTGGTCCAAGGACACGTCCAAGACGTCCAACAAGAGCCATCATGTCAGGTGTAGCGATAACTACGTCGAAGTCCAACCAACCGTCGTTGATTTTAGCAACAAGGTCATCTTCACCAACAAAGTCTGCACCAGCAGCTTTTGCTTCTTCAGCTTTTGCACCACGTGCGAAAACAAGAACGCGTGAAGTTTTACCAGTACCGTTTGGCAATACCATTGCTCCACGGATTTGTTGGTCAGCTTTTTTAACGTCGATGTTCAAGTTGTAAGCAACTTCTACAGTTGCGTCAAATTTTGCAAAGTTAGTTTCTTTTGCAAGTGCTACAGCTTCTTCTACGCTGTATGCTTTTGTGCTGTCGATTTTCTCAAGAGCAACACGAAGTTGTTTGCTTTTTTTAGCCATTTTCTATTCTCCTTGTAAGTGGTTCAATCGATTTTCATCTCCCACGTCACTTCTCGAAATGATGAAGTCTTGCGGGTTTTCAGTCTATTATTTTTCTTTTCCTACTTCGTTAAGTTCCCTTGCTGTACCCAAGTACAAGCCTCAGTCACTTGCCTAGTATAAAAAGTAACTAATAGACTGCTGTGAGATTTTCTACTGTGTTATTGATTAGTCAACAACAGTGAATCCCATAGAACGAGCAGTACCTTCGATCATACGCATTGCAGACTCTACGTTTGCTGCGTTCAAATCTGGCATCTTAGTTTCTGCAATTTCTTGTACTTGTGCACGAGTAACTGTAGCAACTTTAGTTTTGTTAGGTGTACCTGATCCTTTTTCAACACCTGCAGCTTTTTTCAAAAGAACAGCAGCTGGTGGTGTTTTAGTGATGAAAGTAAATGATTTATCTTCGTAAACTGAGATAACAACTGGAATGATCATACCAGCTTGGTCAGCTGTACGAGCGTTGAACTCTTTTGTGAATCCCATGATGTTGATACCAGCTTGACCAAGAGCAGGTCCAACCGGTGGAGCTGGTGTAGCTTTACCAGCAGGGATTTGCAATTTTACAAGTTTTTCGACTTTTTTAGCCATTTTTAAATCCTCCTTTGTGGTTTTGGCGGTAATTAGAGATTTTTACCTCCCACAAGTATGCTTTACACATACCCATCTATTATACACTATTTATCTAGAATTGCAAGAGAAAAGTTTATTTTTTAATCGACGTAATCTCCGCCTTCAAAGCCATAGTATTCTTCCAAACTAAGACCACTCTCAGCAATTGCTTTAGCTTCTTTTCCGACATAACGAAGGTGCCATTCCTCAGCCATATAGCCTGTTTCCTTTTCCTTGCCTTTGAGATAACGGACAACAAAACCATAATCAGCCGCATGGTCCAAGAGCCATTGGGCCGCTTTTTCTTCTGTCACCAAATCACCATTTGTCCCAATCACATCAAAGGCTAAACCTGTCTGGTGTTCACTATAGCCAGGTCGAGCAGAGTAACGGTCAGCTGCTGCCTTCCCATCTTGGTTGACATAATCTTGATAGAGTTTGGTCTGAGTTTCATAACTTCTAAAACCACTGTAATGATCGCTAATCGGGAAACCTGCCTCTTGCATAGCTTTGATGAGTTTGACCAACTCAGCCTTGGCTGTTGGATTTTCCCCTGGATTGTAGTCTTTTGACAATGGATAGTGTTTATTGGCTATGATGATTTCATCGTATTTCCCTTGGATGCTGTAGTAGTCTCCTTTGTTAACCACTTCTGCTTTTTTCTGGGCAGCTTCTTGAGACTTATTTCCGACTGTTCCATCAGCTTTGGCTGTTTGTTCTGTCTTAGCTGCGCCATCTTCATTTTTTGCTTTTTCTTGTGAACAAGCTGCTAGACTCAAGGCTAGCAAAGCTGTCAAGACAAGGTATCTTTTTTTCATTTCTACTCCTTTATTTCTAATAGTTTATCTACTTCTGACGATATACGTTTGACTAATCTTTTAATCTCATCCGGTTTTGCTTGGCAGGTTTCTGCTGTCATTTCTTCAAAGGGAACCCACCAGACTGGTCCACGTCCATTGAGACCGTGACCATTCATATCACCTCTTCGTCTAGGAAACAGATGCCAGTGGAGATGGGCATCACCATTTCCTAGCAGTTCGATATTCATTTTCTCAGCAGTAAAGGCTTTGGCAACTGCCTCTTGCACCAAACTCATTTCCTCTAGAAAACGGAGTCTTGTCTCCTTTTTCAAATGGTGCAATTCGGTGACATGTTCCTTGGCTAGAAAGAGACTATAGCCTGCAAAATACTGGTGGTCACCGATCACAAGATAGCCTGTTTCCAACTCTTTGACAAAATAGGGATTTTCTCCCTTCTTGATGAGTTCAATTCTCTGGCAAATCAAACACATATTAGTCTACCAATGCGCTCTTAAGATAAGCATCAACCATACGTTCCGTTGCGACAACCGAGTCAATATGAGTACGCTCATAAGAATGGCTAGACTCGATACCAGCACCGAGAAGGGCGTGTTTGACTTCTGCCCCTGCAGACATAGCTGCTGAAGCGTCCGAACCATAAAATGGATAGATATCCAGTTTAAATGGAATATCTTGCTCTTTAGCCAAAGCAACCAAATGTTGACGGAAGTCATAGTGATAAGGTCCAGAAGCATCCTTGACACAGATAGACACTGTATATTCGTCTGTTTGCTGATCATCCCCCATAGCTCCCATATCCACAGCCAGATATTCTACTACCTGAGCAGGAATGTTAGAATTAGCACCGTGTCCTACTTCTTCAAAAACTGAAAAAGCAAAATGGGTTGTTACGGGCAATTCAATCTTCTCTTCCTTATAAATACGAAGCAGATTAAGCAAAATCGCTGCACTGACCTTATCGTCCAAATGACGAGACTTGATAAAACCTGTCTCTGTCACGACGGTTCGTGGATCAAAGCTGATAAAATCACCGACCTCAATACCAAGAGCACGAGTTTCTTTTTCATTGGTCACTTTTGCATCCAAACGCACTTCCATATTGTCCTGAGTGCGTTCTGCAGTTCCTGCATCCTTATAGACATGGCAAGAAGTTTGGTGGATGAGGATGGTTCCTGATACTTTTTCACCTGTGCTAGCTACGTGAACAGTACAGTTTTCTCCTTCAATCATGTTCCAAGGGAAACCACCGATACGGTCCATTTTGAGACGGCCGTCTGGTTTGACAGCACGGACAATAGCACCCAACGTATCCACATGGGCAGTCACATAGCGGTGCTCTTCATCATTTTGACCTTTGATGGTCACATTGACACCGCCCTTGGCTGTGCGAACCGGCTGGTAACCAAAACCTTCTAGAGTCTTGACTAAATAGTCTGAAATCTCACGAGTGAAGCCCGTTGGCGATGCAATAGCTGTCAGTTCTTTGATATATTCTACTGTTTGATTCATTTCTTCACCTCTTTTGCTACCTATTATAACACATTTATCATCGGATAAAAAAAGAAAATCACTCCTGTAGACTTGACTACAAAAGTGATTTTAGTGATTATTCCATTTCAAAAACATCGCTTTCTTGCTTGTTTGGTAGAACCAATGAGAGCAAGATTCCGACAATAGCTGGCACCAACCATGGGAGAGATGCCTTGGCAAAAGGAAGAGCGTTGACAAGATTTGCAAGAAACTCAACCTTAAATGAGCTTCCTAGTACGCTTGCAATGGCAATAGCTGTAACCACAGCAATTGTCAACTGCATACCTGGTTTTGAAAGAGCCACAAATTTGTTGACAATGACAATCATAACGATAGCAATCGTGATTGGGTACAAGATAACCAGTACTGGAATGGAGTACTTGATAATCGCATCAAGACCCAAATTGGCAATGGCAAATCCAATCAAGGTAAAGGCTGTCGCATAAACCTTGTAGCTGATTTGTGGGAAGCGCTCATTAAAGAACTCAGCTGTAGACACAATCAAACCAACCGTTGTTGTGAAGCAGGTTACGGTAACCATAGCTGCAAGGAAGAGTTGAGCTGTTGAGCCAAAGATTTCTTGAGTCGCTTGTGACAAGATGTAAACACCAGGTGTTCCACCCTTCATCGCTTCAGCTGGTACTGGGAAATGATTTCCAAGGAAACCTAAACCGATGTAAAGAGCGCTGAAGGCAAGGGCAACAACGATACCAACAACCCAAATAGTTGAAATGTATTCTTTCTTACTTGAAAATCCAAGTTGTTTCAAGGTTTGAACTGCGATTACACTGAAGGCAACTGAGGCAAGGGCGTCCAAAGTATTATAACCTTCTAGGAAGCCTGTACCAAAGGCAGAAGCTTGATAAGCAGCTGAAGCAGCTTGAGGACTTGTTCCACCGTATTTGAAAGCTCCTAAAACAACCAAGATAACGATCAAAATCGCAAAGACTGGCGTTAAAATACGGCCGATACGGTCCAAAATTTTTGATGGATTAAGCGAAATCAAATAGGCTGCTGCAAAATACAAAACTGTAAAGATAATCAAACCAAGACCTTTATTTGCATCCGACAAAAGAGGGCTAATCCCTACTTCGTAAGCTGTTGTAGCTGTACGTGGGATAGCAAAGAATGGACCGATTGACAAGTAAAGAACTGAGAGGTAAAGAGTCGCAAACCAAGGCGCTATCTTTGTTGAAATCTCGAAGATATATCCTTTAGGATTTAGCGTTCCAATAATAAGAGTCAAAACGGCGATACCGACGCCTGAAAAGACAAAACCTGCGATGGCAGGAAGAAAATGTTCTCCAGATAGAGCACCCAGAGAAGGCGGAAAAATCAAGTTCCCCGCACCAAAAAATATTCCAAACAGGAGTAAACCTGTTAAGGCACCTTTTTTAGCCATGAAAATCTCCTTCATATTTATAAAATACTGACCTAGTATATCATGAATGAGAGTATGAAAAAAGCTTCACGAAGTAAATATTGAATGTTTTCAAGATTCTTAAAAATGAGAATTGTCTAAAAATAAAATCCCCTACCCAGTCCACGCCAAGTAGGAGAAAATTCTAATGTTTATACTCTTCGAAAATCTCTTCAAACCACGTCAGCTTCACCTTGCCGTACTCAAGTACAGCCTGCGGCTAGCTTCCTAGTTTGCTCTTTGATTTTCATTGAGTATTAAAGTTCTTCAAAGGCCATCATGCCACCTTGGACATTGATAACCTCATAACCTTGTTCTGATAGGAATTGGCAAGCACGCGCCGATCTCATTCCAGATTTACAAATAACATAATGTAACTGATCCTTGTCCAATTGATCATAAGTATCAGCTAATTGACTCAGAGGAAGATTCTGAGCACCTTCTAAATGAAGAGCTTCAAACTCATCCACTTCTCTCACGTCCACTAGAGAAAGTTGGTCATTTTGGTAAAGCTGGTAAAATGCGTCAAAGGAAATTTCTTTCATTCTTTTTCTCCTAATACTCTTCGAAAATCAAATTCAAACCACGTCAGCGTCGCCTTACCGTACTCAAGTACAGCCTGCGGCTAGCTTCCTAGTTTGCTCTTTGATTTTCATTGACTATAAAATAGTTTTAATTCTTTTTTTCAAATCTGGCACCACTTCTGACTCAAACCAAGGATTTTTGGCCATCCAGATTTGATTTCGCGGCGAGGGGTGAACTAGTGGAAAATAGGTTGGCAAGTAGTTCTGGTAATGTTTTACCCGTTCTGTCACTTTGCCACTGACTTTCTCCTGTAAATAGTAGGCTTGGGCATATTGGCCAATCAAGAGGGTCAATTGGATATCTGGTAATTCTTGCAAGAGCTGTGGATGCCATTTTTCTGCAAAATCTGCTCTCGGTGGTAAGTCTCCTGACTTGCCATGTCCTGGAAAGTAGAAATCCATAGGCAGAACAGCAAAATATCCTGAATTGTAAAAGGTATCTTCATCCACACCTAGCCAGTCTCTCAGGCGGTCACCACTCTTATCTTTCCAATAAAGTCCTGCTTCTTGGGTTTTAAGCCCCGGTGCCTGACCGATGATATTGATGCGAGCAGTCTTTGGTGCTGCAAAGAGAGGCTCAATGCCACGCTCTGTATAGGTAGCATTCTGCGGATCTGCCATAATAGCCTGCTTGATTTTTTCAATTTGAGACATCTACTCTCCCTCCAAAAAGAAGTCTAAGCATACAATCTCAGACTTCTATCGTTTTATTTGATCAATTCGTAAATAGCTTCGGCATAGATTGCTGCTGCTCGGAAGAGATCATCCAAGGCGATAAATTCATTAGCTTGGTGCATGGTGTCAATTGAGTCTGGGAACATAGCACCGTAGGCAACACCGCGTTCTAGCAAACGACCAAAGGTTCCACCACCGATGACTTGCTCGTGACCTTTAAGACCAGTTTGTTTTTCATAGACATTCAACAAGGTTTGGACAAGTGGATCTTCCATTGGCACATAGTGAGGCGTGTGACCGTGTTCAGAAAGGCTAACAGAAGCAACTGGCAAGTTTTCAAGGATTGACTTGATTTGCTCTGGGCTTGTTCCTTTTGGATAGCGGATATTAAGGGCAATGGTATTATCAGCGCTTGTTTCATCAAAGCGGAAGACGCCAGCATTCATAGAAAGGGCACCCATCTTTTCATCCACATGGGCAATCTTGAGACTTTCACCCTCATGATCATTCAAGAGAATCTTACCAGCGATGTCAAGGTAGTCTTTGGCTGGACCAGCAAAGTCAAACTGGCTAAGGAAGAGGGCTAGGTAAGTCGCACCATTGACACCTGAAGCAGGCATAGCACCATGCGCTGATTTACCAATGATGGTAACCTTGTACTGACCGTTTTCTTCTTGAATTTCTCCTCTGAGTTTGTGTTCTGCAACAAAAGTATCTAGTTTCCCTTGCAAGTCAGCCAAATCACCTGAAACGACTGCTGTTGCTGATTCTGGTACCATGTTTTCACGCAAACCACCTGTAAAGCTGTGAAGACGGGCAGCACCCGCATTTTCACCTGCAAAGTGGAGGTATTCCGTGATATTTCCTTTTTCACCATTGATGATAGGGAATTCAGCGTCTGGAGAGAAACCAAAGTCTGGTTTTGCAAGTCCTACGTGCTCGAAATAGTAGTCCATGTCTGCCCAACCTGATTCTTCATCTGTTCCAACGATGAAACGAACTTTCTTAGAAGTTGGAAGTCCCAATTCTTTGATGATTTTCAAACCATAGTAACAAGCTGTTGTAGGTCCCTTGTCATCTGAAGCCCCACGCGCATAGAGACGACCGTCTTTGATAGTTGGTGTGTAAGGGTCTGTGTCCCAACCGCTACCAGCTGGAACCACGTCCATGTGGGCAAAGATACCGAGAACTTCTTCTCCATCACCAAACTCAAAATGTCCTGCATAGTTATCAACATTTTTAGTTGGGTAGCCATCACGGTCTGCAATTTCAAGGAATTTCTCCAAAGCTTTTACCGGCCCAGGTCCAAATGGATGCTGGGCATCAGCCTTGCTGTCATCACGTTCAGAGTTGATTTCTAAAAGGCTAAACAAGTCAGCCAAGAGGTCTTCTTTGCGTTTTTCTACTTCTGCTGTAAAATCAATTGCTGTCATTTTTTTCTTCTTCCTATCTTTTCTCGATGATTTCATCTACTGGCAAGCGGTAGCTTGGTTCCAATTTTTCGTCTGTGTAACCCACTGTAATCAAAAGTTCTGGGCGGAAACGGTCTTCAATTTCCAAAACCTCATTGACTTTTGATTTGTCAAATCCAAGGATCAAATTTGATCCGATTCCTTGGTCTGTAAGAGCCAAAACCAAGTTCATAGCAACCAAACCTGCATTGAGAGCTAGGTAGTCGCTGACTTGTTGTTCATTGTAGCGGGCAAATTCAGCAGGCAAATTCTTCATAAAATATTGAAGTTGCTCTTCTGAGAAATTGTTAGCACCACCAACTCGGGCAATCTTACGAGCACGTTTAGCCAAATCTGTGTCTGTAAACAAGGCAATAGTTACAGGCGCTGATGATACCTGTTCATAGTTTGAACCGTAAGCCAATTTTGCTAGTTCGGCATTTTTCTCACGTACCACCACAAATTTCCAAGGCTGGCTGTTGTGGGCACTTGGTGCCAAGGTTGCAATTTCGATAGCCGTACGCACATCCTTAGGATCAACTGGCTTATCAGTGAAATGCTTAGTCGCATGACGTTTTTTATTTAATTCAAGAAATTTCATAATCGATTTCCTTTTCTAATTCTACTGCTTCCATTCTACCATAATTTGAAAGAGCTTGCAGAGATTTTTCGTAGAAACAAACTGGAACAAGGATAAGCAACCGAATGAAGAAAACCATTTAAATCAGGAATCCCCTCATCCAGTTCCAATTAATTTTCAGCTGCTTAAAGAAACTAGTCCATCTTATATTCTGACTTTATAGCCTCCAAGAAATTCTTCACATCCTCTACATACCCATGCTTTTCTATTAAATTGGCTAAGAGTTTCAGATTGTGCCCCTGATAGTTGTCTTCTCGTCGTAGCTCTTCATACATTTCGATAAAAGGAAGCCCCTTGAATTTGGCCAACTCCAACTCCGCTTCATAGTCATAAGCGACTTTACGAAATAGGATATTTACCAATTCCCCATCTTCAACTTCTATCACGGCATACTGGGCACGGTGATTTTTTAACGCCTCCCAATTAAAATAGGGCATGCCAATCGACCCTGGATTGATGATTTGTTGCCCTTGACTGCCGTAACGAAGCAACTGCTTGTGGACATGACCATAGACTGCCACGTCCGTTTCCTCATCTAGCAGTTGGTCAAATTTTTCTGTATCATTCCCAACCAACAAGTCACCCCCATAATTTTTGTCAGGTAAATTATGAGAGATAGAAAAGCGCAACCCAGCAACCTCTTTCTTTTCCAGCAAAGGCAAGCTTCGTAACCAGACAATCGTTGCAGGATCCATTCGCTCCATCAAAAACTGGGTCATTCGCATTGACTGGATTTCTTGTGGATGTTCCAAACCATATTCACCATCCAAGGCCTCAAGGACACAATCATCCCAATTGCCTCGAACACTGGCTGTGATAGGAAGGTCCTTTAGCAGGGCTACCAAGTCACTTGCACCTGGACCGGGAAGAAAAATATCTCCCAGAAGCCAGTATTCACTGACTCCTTGATTTTTAGCATCTGCAATCACTGCTTCTAAAGCCGTCGCATTTCCATGAATATCTGATAAAATTGCGATTTTATGTTTCATTGTGGTTTCCTTCCGTTTGGTAATCTACTCTTTCTTCCGCCACTTGAGCTAATTCCACTGCTTCCTGCGGGTTCAACTTCCTCTGCACAGCCTCTGCAACAGCTCTAGGTACTCCAACATCGACAATCTCATCCACACTGGCTTCCTTGATTTTTGTTAGAGACTTGAAATGCTTCATGAGATTCTGCTTGCGTTTAGGTCCCAGCCCTTCAATTCCATCCAGTTGTGATGAAAAAGAATTTTTCGAGCGCAGTTGGCGATGGAAAGTTATAGCAAAGCGGTGGACCTCATCTTGTATACGTTGGAGGAGGAAAAATTCCTGAGAATTGCGAGATAACTCCACCACCTCAAGCGGATCTCCAAAGAGCAATTCATGGGTTTGGTGCTTATCATTCTTTTGCAGACCTGCAATGGGAATATCCAAGCCCAGCTCCTCTTGAATGACTTGCTTGGCAATATTGACTTGACCTTGTCCCCCATCAATCACAATCAAATCTGGAGGAGTCAAACCGTCACGCTGTACTCGACCATAGCGCCTGCGAATGACCTCTCGCATACTAGCATAGTCGTCTGGCCCGACGACAGTCTTGATTTTATACTTACGGTAATCCTTCTTACTAGGTTTTCCGTTGACAAAGACCACCATGGCTGAAACAGGACTAGTTCCCATGATGTTGGAGTTATCGAAGGACTCGATGCGAACTGGGGTGGGAATTTGGAGCAAACGACCTAGATTTTCAATAGCTCCTTGGGTCTTTTCGACAGATTTTTCTAACAAATTGAACTTCTGCTCTAGACTGACTCGAGCATTCTTTATAGCCAAATTGACTAGTTGCTTTTTCTCTCCACGCTGGGGTTTGAGAATCTTGGTATCCACCAAGACCTTGACAGCTTCTTCGTCAATATCCTGCGGAATCAGCACCTCATTGGGAACTAGATGAGATTTTTCTTGATAGAATTGTCCTACATAGGTTAGAAAATCCTCATCCGGATCATTGTAGTAGGGGAATAGATTGACGTCACGTTCAATGAGTTTTCCCTGACGGACAAAGAAAACCTGCACACACATCCAACCCTTGTCCACATAGTAGCCAAAGACATCACGATTCTGGAGATCCTTAGCCATGACCCGTTGCTTGGTTCGAAGCGTTCCAATAGCCTGAATCAGGTCACGGTATTCTGCCGCACGTTCAAACTCCATAGACTGGGCTGCCGTTGCCATTTTGCCCTTGAGGTCATCAATGATTTTGTCATCCTGCCCTTTTAGGAAATCAGAAACCTCCTGAGCCATAGACTTGAAGTAGGACTCATCCTTCTTACAGATAGTGTGGGCCATGCATTGGCCGATATGGTAGTAAAAACAGACCTTATACGGTGGATTGGTACACTTTCTAAAAGGGAAAATTCGATCCAGCAGCCGCTTGATTTCATTGGCTGCCCCCACATCTGGATAAGGTCCAAAGTAGAGACCGCCGTCCTTCTTGACCTGACGGGTGATAATTAAACGAGGATAGCGCTCATTAGTGATTTTGATGAAAGGATAAGACTTATCATCCTTGAGCATGATATTGTATTTAGGCTTATTTTCCTTGATCAGATTAATTTCTAGGAGAAGTGCCTCAATATTAGACTCCGTAACAATAAATTCAAAATCTACAATTTCAGACACCAGAGCTTCCGTCTTGGTATCATGACTTCCACGAAAATAGGACCGCACGCGGTTACGCAGATTTTTAGCCTTTCCTACATAGATAATGGTACCGTTTTTATCCTTGTGAATGTAACAACCAGGGCTGGTCGGCAAGAGCTCTAGTTTTGATTTAATCAAGTTGTTCATAATTCCATTATAGCAAAAAAGTAGGGAAAGATTGTTCCCTACTCACTAGTCTCATATATTTTTCGAAGGTTTGCAACATCCTCTTCCTGGATACCATAAAAGGAACCCGCAGGTTGCATGACAGACTTCTCATCTGTATGGTCCAAGCCAATCGCATGACCCAACTCATGTTCTGCCGTATGGACAACGCGCTCATAGGAATAGCCATAGTCAGGATTGGACAGATAATAATGATTCAGACGCACCGTTACAGACAAGAATTGTCCTGTTAAGAGATTGGTCTGACTTTCCGCCTCTCCTGCCACAGGAGTACCTCCGTCATTCATCTCCGTAGCCAAGATATCTGCCTTGCTGGACTCGGTGACAATTTCAAAGTTAAAAGCACCCGTTTGATTCCAATTCTGAATCGCTTCTAAATAAGCTTCTTGAAAGCGTGAATCCATCTGGGGATCCAAGTAAATACGAGCAGAGGCCTGTGGCCACCTTCCTTCAGAATGCTGGTGGCTATCTGTCTGGTTCAACTTAGGCAGTTGCCCTGTTTTTTCCCATCGGTCGATACTTTGTTGACCAATCTTGACTGACCGTTCTGCCTGCTTTAGCGCTCCTTGAAAATCCCCGTTCAGATAGCAGAGAAGTCCGAAAGCAAACGCACATAAGAGCACAACTATCCAAACCAGGCGCCAAAACAAACGCCACACAAAAGAAAAGAAAGCCCCTATCAAACAAAAAATCCAGCGCATGTCTCTCCACCTTTCTAGCAAATAAAAGCTATTTTACTAAAACAAGCTGAAAGAAACCTAAAGACCGATTTTCTTATCTTAGCGTCCTAATATTTTTTTAAGTAACTGAATAGCTTTATATTTTATGGGAGATGGATAATAACGGAAAGTTCCTGCTTTACGTACAATATAACCATTAAAATTTTGTTTAAAACGTAAAACACCATCACTACCATCAAAAATCCCTTGAATCCCTAGAAAGTTGTATTTAGGGATCCCACGTTTTATGCTTTCCAACATAACATATTTCTGAAGCAAAGCTGGTGCATAAAATTTATTAAACTCAGTATAGGAACCACTAAAAAGATAGGTCGTTTCTTGAGGCATATAAATAAATAAACTACCTGCTAAGACAAGATCTTTCTCTCCATATTTTTTAATCAACTCTCGTGCTTCTGCTTTTCGAACTTCAAAGCTTTCATACTGCCTAGCCAACTCTTTGTGTTCTTTTTTCTTTTGTGCAGAATCTGGATATTGTTCTAATAAGAGTAATGAGGTAGCTATTTTTTCAGATAATTCTTTTTGCTTATGTATTAAATTTTGTATATATTCTCCTAAATTTAGAATAGCAATTACAAACTCGGCTTTTTCTCCAAAAGAGTCATAAAAATGCTCATAATATTCTAAACTTTTATCACTATATTCTCGACGTTCAGAGGTTGTTTTTGTTATATATTTAAAAATTGAAAGTTCTTCACGATTTAATTTTTTCAACTGAATACCAAATGTATCAGCCTTTTTCACCAAAGCTTTCCCCTTTTTACTAAAACTGTTAAGCAAGGTCTTTTCAGTTAGCTCATTCAAATCTTTACAATATAACCAATCCGGTTCTCCACCTGGGTAACCTGTTTTTAAACCATCAAATTGATAACCCAAATCAGTCAAACCTTGAATAATACTTTTTTTCTCAGCATCTATTGGATTACCATCACTATCAAAAGTTTGGTAAGTTTCATAAGGTTTTACAATTAGCTCTAATGCACCATTCTGCTTAGCATATTCTTTTAACTCCGCATAAAAAACTGGCAGGGATTCTTTTCTCGTATAAATAGGCCCCGAATTGAGCTCCATATGCAAACCACCTAACATAGGTAAGCTATAAACCAGAGCTGCAACTTGAATCTCTCCTTCTTGTTTCAAAGCAAGGTAAACAATTCGAGCCCCTCTTTTTTCTAATAAGTCCCCCATCTGGACAGATTGCATAAAAGAACGAGAAGAAACCTGATCAGAATAAGTACGAAACTCTTCTTTCGTGAGTGTAGTTAGTGCCATATACTTACTTTCTATGTTTTTTTCTTAATGTTTTACGGAAATCAAGAGCAAGTCTTAACAGAGGATAGAGAGGATGGGTGGGCATTGTAAACTCACCCAAGTATTCTTCAATCGTTGGATTAAATTTTTCCTTAAAATGGTAAAGTCCACCATTGAGAGAGTTTTCAACACCACCTAAATTTTGCCACACCATACCTCGCTCAAAAGCATAACGAGCTGTTTCATACCAAGTTAAAATTGGTGCATTATAACGTTTAAAAGCATCATCCATACCAGCATATAGATTAACAGAGGTATTACCAAATTCCAAACTCAAAGTAGCTGCTAAAGGAATGTTTGCTTTTTCTTCATTCAAATATCTCTGCAAGAAAGCTCTTTCTTCCACCAAACGCTCTTTTTTCCTTCTCTGGGCTTCTACTTTTGAAGTTCGAGTCGACTCAGTAAACGACTCTTCCAACGCTAAGTTTTTCGCTAACTGTTCTTCTAATTCTCGCAAACGCTTAGCGATATCTAGAGTAGCCAGCGTTATGTAGGCCTTATCCTTAAAATTATCTAACAATTTTTTATAATAAGCTTCATTCCTCAAATGGATATCTTTTCGCTTCTCAGTTTTTTTCATCAAAAACGAGAAAGATTCCAACAATTCATAACCACCAATCTGAATCTCTACACCCTTATTTCTAGATGATCGAATGGCTTGTTTTGTTGACTTGCAAAGTTTATCTTCTGCAAAGTTTTCCTTGTATATTTTTGCCTGAATACGAGGCTGAATAGTATCCCCCATTCCATCGGTCTTTCCTGACCACCTTACTCCCATTCTTTGCAAATTTTCAATAATAGCCATATTTTCAGGATATTCTGTTTTTTCATGCTTGATTGAACTTTGCGATAAGCAAATACTTGGGTCAAAAATCACAAAAATCGCTCTCTTGCTTCGAGCATAGGACTTAATGGATTGAAGAACAAAGTTCAGGAGTTTAGCATCCTTATAATCTAAAACAGGACCTCTTGGGATATAAAACATTCTATAGCCTAGAGGAAGAGTTTTAATCAAAATACTAGCTGTAGCCAGTAATTTATCTCCTCGGTAGGCGCCAAACTTTTCATGTTGCCAATCAGACTTAACCTCTTCCCAAGCACTACTTTGTAATACATTGACTAATTCATGTTCTTTAACAAACTGATCATATTCTAATGTGGGAATGCCAATTTGATAACGATACATCTCTTACTCTCTTTCCAACAATAATAGAATTTAACTACTATTCTACTATTTTTGTTTAGAAAGTCTAGTAAAAACATATTTTAGTTTCTATTCCATAGAAGACATGGTTATTGAAAGAGTAATACAAACTAAACTAGCTTAATCTCTCTTCTAATTTGAAATCGATTGGTAGGGTTGCTAAGAACCGTTCCAATTGTTTTTCCCAGTAGTACCATTCGTGAGTTCCAGCACTATGGCTATAGGTCACATCAAATCCCAGTTTTTTGAGATTTTTCACTGCGAGATTATTGGCTTCGTACAAGAAATCCTGCTCGCCACACCAAGCCCAAAGTTTGGTCTTTTTATCCGATTTTTTAGCCAGACTTTCAAGAGAATAAGGACTAGCTGTCCAGTCTTTAATCTCTCCAAAAACACCTCTCCAATAAGCTGGTGTTCCCAAATCTTGGCTTTCAGGAGAAAAATCTTGAAAACTAAGGGCACCTGAAAAACTAGCTGCATGAGAAAAATGATTTGTAGCAAGAGCCAGTTTGAAGCAGCCGTAGCCTCCCATGGAGAGACCAGCGATAAAGGTCTTTTCACGCTTGCTAGTCATATTAGGGAAGAAGCGTTTCAGAACCTGTGGCAATTCCTCTGCTAGAGCTGTGTAATAGTCAAAACCATATTGGGTATCGGTATACCAACCGTTGCTGGTATTGGGCATAACAACGATGAGATTGGTTCCTCGAAGTAAGCGTTCTACGTTGGTCCGCTTGAGCCAACTATTATGATTACCAGACATCCCGTGCAAGAGGTACAAGACTGGAATGTCTTTACAATCTGGTTCTTCCACTCGATTAGCATCAGGATAGAGGACATTCACTCCCCACTCCATATCCAAAACTTGTGAGTAATACTCGATTTTCATTACTGCCATAATTTTTCCTCTATTTTTCTATAAGAAAAAGCCGAAATTCGACTTTCTCTCCGTTTATTTCATCGCTTATTTTGCTTCCATGACTACTGGTAAAATAGCTGGACGACGCTTAGTTTGATCAAAGAGATACTTGGTCAGATTATCACGAACCTTCCCTTTAAGATCTGCCCAGTCAAAGTCATCTCCTTGAAGATAGTCTTCTACCGTCTGATTAATCAATTCTGAACTTTCACGGAGAATATCACGGCTCTTCTTGAGATAAACAAATCCACGCGTGTGAACACGAGCCTTGGCCACAATTTTCTTCTCACGACGGTTAACGGTGATTGCGACGATGAAAATTCCATCTTCTGACAAGACCTTACGGTCACGAAGAACCACATTACCAACATCACCAATGGCATTCCCGTCAATCAAGACATCCCCTGCCGAAACCGCGCCAGCTGGGACAAAATCGCCATTCTCATAAGCCATGCTTGTTCCCTTTTTAGGGATGAAAATGCGTTCTGGCAACATACCTACTGCCATAGCAGCCTTAGCATGAGCATCTAACTCACGGTATTCCCCTTGAATCGGGAAGAGATACTTGGGTTGCAAGAGATTGATCATCAACTGTAAATCACGCGCATTTCCATGCCCTGACACACGCAAGCTTTGAGTGATCAGTTTGACAACTCCGCCAGCTTGGTAAATCATGTTTTCCACACGTGCCATGACCGCTTCTTTGGCGATAGACGGTGTCGTTACAATATAGACTAGGTCACCGTCCTTGATTTCCACATAACGGTGGCGACCAATCGACATTTTACGAAGACCATTGATTGGCTCACCCATACGACCTGTCTCAAGGATAATCAACTC
Source organism: Streptococcus mitis (assembly GCF_023110375.1). Classification (GTDB taxonomy): domain Bacteria; phylum Bacillota; class Bacilli; order Lactobacillales; family Streptococcaceae; genus Streptococcus; species Streptococcus mitis_CI. The sequence continues at coordinate 124,049 of NZ_JALDVV010000002.1, forward strand.
ACGGTCTTCAAAACGAGACATATCTTTTGGCTTAATCAAAAGACTCTCGTTAGCTAGAGACAATTTCTTAAGGCGAATAGCAGTACGGACGATATTTTCAATATCGAATCCTGTCAAGACCACACGACGGCCTGTTGCATCCGCAGCATCAAACACCTGCTGGATACGAGAGAGGTTGCTGGCTACTGCTGCAACAATGATACGACCATCCCAGTCCGAAATGGTTTGAGTAATCTCGTCCCCAACTTCACTTTCGCTAGCCACTTGGATATTACTGTCCGCATTGGCTGAATCGCTAAGAAGAGCTAGAACTCCATCACGACCGATTTCTGCCAAACGAGCGAAGTCTGTGGCATAAGATTCACTAGCTGTCTGGTCAAATTTGAAGTCACCTGTATAAACGATACTACCCTCAGCTGTCTTCAAGACAACACCCAGACTCTCTGGGATAGAGTGGGTCGTACGGAAGAAGGACACCACTGTCCCTCCAAAATCAATCTCCGTATCCTCATCGATAACATGGAAATCATTGAATTTCTTAACTGTGTCATTTCCCTTGACAAAGAGTTTTGCCAACTCAATAGTCAGCTCAGACCCAAATACAGGTACCTTGGCTTCCGCCAAGAGATAAGGCAGAGCACCAATGGCATCCGCATGGCCGTGGGTCAAGAAGACCCCAGCGATACGGTCACTGTTTTCAAAAAGGTAGTCCATATTGGGAATGACCACATCCACCCCTAGTTGTTCATTTTCAGGGTATTTCAGACCTGCATCCAAAACGAAAATAGACCCATCGATTTCAGCGATATACATATTTTTCCCGTTTTCACGTACACCACCAAGTGTTGTTAAACTGATATTACTCATTTTTCCTCCGAAAGCTTAGTTTATCTTGATTATAGGGTTGCTTACCCTCTTATTCTAAAAGCACTACTTTTAGCCGAATCTTTTCCTACCATTATACCATTTTTTTGATGATTTTCAAAATGAAGATTTGTTTTCAAAAAAGAGCTGGTTTCCCAACTCTTTCCTATCATCTACTCTTTTTCCATTAAAAAGTCATAAATTTCTTGCACGGTACCCAGCGCCATCATTTCTTGGTCTTTGACGGTTTGTTTGAGATTTTGGTAAATCTGACTCTCAGCTATATCACGCTTTTCAGCCTCTTTATTCACTGTCATGACACCATCTTTGATGGTCACAAAGCCTAGCTCTTCAAATACTTGAATCATTTTGACCAGCAAGATTTGTTGGATATTGAGATAAGTAGCCAAATCCTTCAGTTTGTAGCGAATATCAAACTCTGGGAACTGGTAGATAGTCTTGTACAATTTTGCAAACTGCTCTCTAGTCCCATATCCCGTCAGATAGTAGGCCTTGTCAATATCATTTTTGAAATAGACCGCAGAGAAATTCTGCTTTTGAAAAATGGTCTTTAGCAGGGTCATATCCTCAGGAATTGTTTTCACAACAACCGCTTCACTAGTCACTAAATCTGGCACTTCTCCAGCAAAATCCAAGACTGGAACTCCCTCTGGCAAGGTGGCATTCTTTCCACGGATGTTAAAGAGCTGAACACCCTCCACGCGTGCATCCACCATCATCAACTGGAGGGCAGTTTGGCCATTCCATTGATTGACAGACAATTTGACTGCCAACTCTAGATTCTTGGTTTGAGCAAATTCTGTTGCCCATCTACCTTGACCGAAGGCCACCACTTCAAAACTAGCCTCACCCTTAGAAATTTTCAGCTTGAGATGGGCATTGCCTGCCCCCATGGTACGGGCACTTTCGACCTGAAAATCCTTGATATAAAAGACGGGTTTCTGGTTGTCCATTCCAAAGGGAGCTAAACGTTCAAAGTTCTTGACTGTTTCAAGACTCAAAGTCTCCAAATCCAGCTCTTCATCTAGATTTAACTTGTTCTTACCTCCAGCATCTGCGCCTTTTTCACGGACATAATCTTCCAAGACCTGAGATAAATCTGAAAGTTTCTCAACTTCCAGCGTCATACCCGCTGCACCAGCATGGCCACCAAAGGCGATAAAGAGGTCGCGATGGGGATCTAGGGCTTCAAAAATATCGACCGCTTCCACACTACGAGCACTTCCCTTGGCACGACCGTCTTCTATATTAAGAACGATGACTGTCTGTCCCAATTCTTCCAACAAACGACCAGCCACGATTCCTAGAACCCCAGGATTCCAGCCTTCCTTGGCCAAGACCTGGACCTTCTTCTCAGGGTCCACCATGGTCTTAGCTTCTTCATAGATAGACTGGACGATTTCCTTGCGCTCTTCGTTTTTCTGATGAATCATGAGGGCAATCTCATGGGCTTCCTCGTCGTCAAATCCAGTCAACAAATCAATGGCAGGATTGGGATCATCCAAGCGGCCCAAGGCATTCAAACGAGGGGCAATCTGGAAACCAACCGTTTCTTCTGTTACTTCGTTGGCGGCAATCCCAGCCATATCCAGCATTTCTTGTAAACCAATGCGCTGAGTATGTCCCAGCATTTCCAGACCATACTGAACCAAGATACGGTTCTCATCTGTCAAACTAACCATATCAGCGATGGTACCAATAGCGACCAAATCAAGCAATTCCACTTGTACTTCTTCTAAAAGGGCACAAGCCAGCTTGAAAGCAACTCCACAACCAGCCAAATATTTGAAAGGATAGTTCGCATCCGGATGTTCAGGATGGACAATAGCATAGGCATCTGGTAAGGTTTCAGGCATGGAATGGTGGTCAGTCACAATGACATCTACTCCCATAGACTGGGCTAATGCAATAGCCTCGTGACCCGCAATCCCATTATCCACCGTCACAATCAAGGAAATTCCTTCTTGCTCGATAAAATATTTGTAAACACTGGCATTAGGTCCATAACCGTCGGTAAAACGATTGGGCAGATAAACCCGGCACTCGGCACCAAGCTGTTCCAAACTTTCCTTCACAATAGAAGCCGAAGTCATACCATCCGCATCGTAGTCTCCATAGACGAGAATATTTTCCCCTTCTTCAATGGCCTGACGAATCCGTTCCACTGCCTTGTCCATATCATGGAGTAGATAAGGGTCATGCAAGTCCTCTAAAGAAGGCTCTAAAAACTTCTTCAGACTTTCTTGGTCCTGAATCCCCCTCTCAAATAATAACCGAGCCACCTCAGGACCCAGTCCAGCCTTCTTGGCTATCTTTGTAAAATCCGCATCTTCTACCTGCGGGGCAAACTGCCATTCATAAGTAGGTGTTATCAAAAAGACATCCACTCTTTCTAAGAATTCTCTTGCTTCATTATAACACGATTTAGGCTTTTTCTCTATCCAGATTGCTTTTTTATAAAATTTTAGTGAATTTTTTCAGATATGATTTGACAAGGCAATTCTTTTGGTGTAGAATCATGTTATAAAATCTAACACAAAGGAGATTCCTTATGGCTTTAGTAGAATTTGAACACGTCGAAAAATATTACGGAGACTTCCACGCACTCCGCGACATCAATCTCCGTTTTGAAAAAGGGCAAGTCGTTGTCCTCCTAGGCCCTTCTGGTTCTGGGAAGTCCACTCTTATCCGCACCATCAATGGTTTGGAGGCTGTAGACAAGGGAAGTCTTCTAGTAAATGGTCACCAAGTTGCTGGTGCCAGCCAGAAAGATTTAGTACCGCTTCGCAAGGAAGTCGGCATGGTTTTCCAACATTTCAACCTCTATCCACACAAAACAGTGTTAGAAAACATAACACTTGCGCCCATAAAAGTTCTAGGAATTGATAAAAAAGAAGCTGAAAAGACAGCCCAAAAATATCTGGAATTTGTAAATATGTGGGACAAGAAAGATTCTTATCCAGCCATGCTTTCTGGTGGACAAAAACAACGAATCGCCATCGCACGTGGACTCGCTATGCATCCGGAGCTCCTCCTCTTCGATGAACCAACATCTGCCCTTGACCCTGAAACCATAGGTGACGTTCTGGCAGTTATGCAAAAATTGGCCCACGAGGGTATGAATATGATTGTCGTTACCCATGAAATGGGCTTTGCCCGTGAAGTTGCTGACCGTATCATCTTTATGGCTGATGGAGAGGTTTTGGTTGATACGACAGATGTTGATGACTTTTTCGACAATCCAAGCGAACCTCGTGCTCAACAATTCCTCAGCAAAATTATCAACCACGAAAGTGACAAAGTCAAATAAGGAGGCGCCTATGAAAAAGAAATTCTTTTTATCCGCATTATTGATTAGCCTTTTCAGCCTTGCTGCTGCCAAACCAGTCCAAGCCGATACTAGTGTGGCAGACATTCAAAAAAGAGGCGAACTAGTTGTCGGTGCCAAACAAGACGTTCCCAATTTTGGTTACAAAGATCCCAAGACAGGGACTTATTCTGGTATCGAAACGGACCTGGCCAAGATGATTGCAGATGAACTCAAGGTCAAGATTCGCTACGTTCCTGTTACCGCTCAAACCCGCGGTCCACTACTAGACAACGAACAGGTCGACATGGATATCGCAACCTTCACCATCACAGATGAACGTAAAAAATTATACAACTTCACCAGTCCCTACTATACGGATGCTTCTGGCTTTTTGGTCAACAAATCTGCCAACATCAAAAGCATTGAGGACTTAAACGGAAAAACCATCGGAGTTGCTCAAGGTTCCATTACCCAACGCTTGATTACTGAACTGGGGAAAAAGAAAGGTCTAACCTTTAAATTCGTCGAACTTGGTTCCTACCCAGAATTGATTACTTCCCTTCACGCTCACCGTATTGATGCCTTTTCCGTTGACCGCTCTATCCTGTCTGGCTACATCAGCAAACGCACAGAACTACTAGATGATAGTTTCAAGCCATCTGACTACGGTATCGTCACCAAGAAATCAAATACTGAGCTCAGCGACTATCTTGATACCTTGGTCACTAAATGGAGCAAGGACGGCAGTCTTCAAAAACTCTATGACCGTTACAAGCTCAAACCATCTAGCTATACTGCAGATTAAGGAGGACACCCCATGACAGATTTATCATCTTGGACAGCCTATTTTCAGGATTTTGGACAATTTTTCAATGGTTTCCTCTTCACCCTTGCCCTAGCTATCGGATCCTTTATCCTAGCTATGGTCTTAGGAATCATCTTTGGAGTCCTATCAACTAGCAAACATCAAATTTTAAGAATTTTGGCTCGTATCTTTGTCGAATTTTACCAAAATACTCCCCTCTTGGTACAGTTTGTTATTGTTTTTTATGGTTTGCCTCTTATCAGTGAACACACCATCATGATTCCAATTTATTGGACAGCTGTTCTCTGCGTTGGACTTTATCACGGCGCCTATATTGCTGAGGTTATCCGTTCAGGGATTCAGTCTATTCCTAGTGGTCAGATGGAGGCCGCCTTGTCGCAAGGTTTCACCTATATCAGTGCTATGCGCTTGATTATCTTGCCTCAGGCCTTCCGTATCATTCTCCCTCCTTTGACCAACCAAATCGTTAACCTTATCAAGAATACTTCAACGGTTGCTATCATCTCTGGAGTGGACTTGATGTTTGTGACCAAGTCTTGGTCGGCTCTCAACGGAAACTATATCCCAGCCTTTTTAGGTGCTGCTCTTCTCTACTTTGCCCTATGCTTCCCTGTTGCCCAATTTGGTCGCAAGATGGAGCAAGCCAACAAAAAAGCCTATTCACTTTAGGAGGTTACTATGGAATCTATTTTAGAAGTTTTGACCCCAGATAACCTAATCTTTATCTTTAAAGGATTTGGCTTGACCCTCTATATTTCTCTGATTGCCATTGTCCACTCTACCCTTATCGGAACGGTGCTAGCCGTCATGAGAAATGGGAAAAATCCTATCTTGCGCATCATCTCCAGCATTTACATCGAGTTTGTGCGCAACGTTCCCAACCTCCTCTGGATTTTCACCATCTTTTTGGTTTTCAAAATGAAATCCACACCAGCAGGAATCACTGCCTTTACCATCTTTACATCAGCAGCCCTAGCTGAGATTATCCGAGGTGGCCTCAATGCTGTGGACAAGGGACAGTACGAAGCAGGAATGTCGCAAGGATTCACTTCAGCCCAAATCCTCTACCACATCATTCTCCCACAAGCAATTCGTAAAATGCTGCCAGCCATCATTTCTCAGTTTGTAACCGTGATTAAGGATACCAGCCTCCTCTACTCTGTTATCGCCCTACAAGAACTCTTTGGAGCTAGCCAAATTCTCATGGGCCGTTATTTCGAACCAGAGCAAGTGTTTAGCCTTTATATCCTGATTGCCCTCATCTACTTCAGCTTCAACCTAGCAATTTCGAGCCTATCTCATATGCTAGCCAAACGTTGGCAACAAGCTGCAGAATAAACAGCCACTCTCCAGTTCAATTGGAGAGTTTTTTGATGATAGCAGATATTTATAGACTTCAATTTGACACCATACTTTTTCTATGATAAAATGTAACAAATTTATTTACAACAAATCAAATCTTAATGAAATGGAATTTTCTATGAAATCAATCAAAGGACTACTCTTTATCATAGCTAGTTTTGTCTTGACTATTTGGACTTGGATGGACACTTCTCCCCAATTCATGATTCCAGGACTAGCTTTAACAAGCCTATCTCTGACTTTTATCCTATCCACTCGTCTCCCACTACTAGAAAACTGGTTTCACGGTTTGGAGAAGGTCTACACTGTCCACAAATTCACAGCCTTTCTATCCATTATCCTACTCATCTTTCATAACTTCAGTATGGGCGGTTTGTGGGGCTCTCGCTTAGCTGCTCAGTTTGGCAACCTTGCCATCTATATCTTTGCCAGTATCATCCTTGTCGCCTATTTAGGCAAATACATCCAATACGAAGCTTGGCGATGGATTCACCGTCTGGTTTATCTAGCTTATATTTTCGGACTCTTTCATGTCTACATGATGATGGGCAATCGTCTCCTTACATTTAATCTACTAAGTTTTCTTGTTGGTAGCTATGCCCTTTTAGGCTTGCTAGCTGGTTTTTATATCATTTTTCTATATCAAAAGATTGGCTTCCCCTATCTAGGGAAAATTACCAACCTCAAACGCTTGAATCACGATACTAAAGAAATTCAAATCCATCTTAGCAGACCTTTCAACTATCAATCAGGACAATTTGCCTTCCTAAAGATTTTCCAAGAAGGCTTTGAAAGTGCTCCGCATCCCTTTTCTATCTCAGGAGGTCATGGTCAAACTCTTTACTTTACTGTTAAAAATTCAGGTGACCATACCAAGAATATCTATGATAATCTTCAAGTCGGCAGCAAAGTAAGTGTAGACAGAGCTTACGGACACATGATTATAGAAGAAGGACGATAAAATCAGGTTTGGATTGCTGGAGGCATTGGAATCACCCCCTTCATTTCTTACATCCGTGAACATCCTATCTTAGATAAACAGGTTCACTTCCACTATAGCTTCCGTGGAGAGGAAAATGCAGTTTATCTAGATTTGCTTCGTGACTATGCTCAGAAAAATCCTAATTTTGAACTCCATCTAGTAGACAGTACGAAAGACGGCTATCTTAATTTTGAGCAAGAAGAAGTACCCGAACATGTAAGCGTCTATATGTGTGGTCCTCTTTCTATGACGAAGTCACTTGCCAAACAGATTAAGAAACAAAATCCAAAAGCAGAGCTTATTTACGAAGGATTCAAGTTTAAATAACCACTCATACTCTCCTGGAATTTCCCAGGAGTTTTTTCTACGCAATCTCAAAAAACACTGCCAGATTTCTCTAGCAGTGTTTTGAGTTTTATTTATCTTAGTAGACTGTTTTTTCAGTTTCTACATCAAAGAAGTGTGCTTTGTTCAAGTCAAATCCAAGTTCAACTGTTGCACCAGCTTGCAAGTAGTCACGTGCGTCAACCTTAGCAACGAATTCATCTTTACCAACTTGGCAGTATAGGTGAGATTCTGAACCAAGCAATTCTGATACAGAGATAGTTGCTTTCACAACTGATTCTGGGAATGTTTCAAGGAAAGCAGGTTCTGCATTCACGTCTTCTGGACGGATACCGAAGATCAATTCTTTACCTTCGTAACCTTTATCGCGAAGAACTTTCAAAGCACCTTCTGGAACTTTCAAATTAAAGGCGTCACCAACGATGTGGTCACCGATCAATTTTACGTTGATGAAGTTCATAGCTGGGCTTCCGATGAATCCTGCTACGAATTTGTTAACTGGGTTTTTGTAAACTTCTTGAGGAGTACCGATTTGTTCAACACGTCCGATAGTACCAGTGCCAGCAGGGTTTTTAGTAGCTGACATGATAACGATACGGTCTGCAAGTGTCATCGCTTCTGTTTGGTCGTGAGTTACGTAGATAGTTGTAGCTCCGATACGACGGTGGATTTTCGCAATTTCAGCACGCATAGATACACGAAGTTTTGCATCCAAGTTTGACAAAGGTTCGTCCATCAAGAACACTTTTGCATCACGGACGATGGCACGACCCATGGCAACACGTTGACGTTGACCACCTGAAAGGTCAGCTGGTTTACGATCCAAGAATTCTTTCAAACCAAGGATTGCTGCTGCTTCTTGCACACGTTTCTCGATGTCTTCCTTGCTGTATTTACGCAATTTCAAACCGAAAGCCATGTTATCATAAACAGTCATGTGTGGGTAAAGAGCGTAGTTTTGGAATACCATGGCGATGTCACGGTCTTTTGGAGCTACGTCGTTGACAACCACGCCATCGATAGATGCAGTACCTTCTGTGATGTCTTCAAGACCAGCAATCATACGAAGAGTTGTTGATTTACCACATCCTGAAGGACCTACGAAAACGATAAATTCTTTGTCTTTGATGTCCAAGTTGAAGTCTTCAACTGAGTAGTGTTCGCTGTTTGGATATTTTTTGTAAATGTTTTTAAGATTCAATTCTACCATGAGGTGAACTCCTTTTGTCTTTTGATAGTTTTATTATAGATGAAAACGCTTTACATTTCTATGGCAAGGTGACCAAAAAAATAAAAAAGTTCTGTGCAACTTGCACAAAACTTTAGAGAATATCTGGTAAAATCAACTGATAACACAAGGTGAGGTCCGTCAACTCCTTCAACTGAAGCCCTGTCAACTCTTCCCATTTATCAATCTTGTATTGGAGAGAATTGCGGTGCAGATAGAGTTGCTGGGCTGTTTTAGTGAGAACAGCACTATTTTCCCAAAGAGAGAGAATGATTTCCTGAATCTGATCTTGATCTAAAATCATCTGGTGTAGACATTCCTTGATTGCCTTCAAGTCCACGAGTCTTTCTCCCATACTCCAAAGATAGAGCTGAGAAAAAGTATGAACACCTTGATGACCCTGACGCCACCAAGTCTTGAACAAATCGCGCTCAGCATTGATTAAGTCTGATAGGGCTTGATGGCCTGTCTGAGACCAAACCTGGCCCAACATGATTGACAGACGAAGGCCAAAGTCATACTCAACCGCTTCAATCGTATCACTTAAAATAGCTCGTACAGAGGTGTATTTATCTTGTTGAAGTATGAAAACATAATCCTGAGCTCCGACCTGTAACACTGTCTGACAGTTAGGAAAAAGAGTCCGCATCATATCCAGCCAAGAAGCTAGATTTTCCTGCTGAAAATAGGAAAGATGGCAATAAACCAACTGAATCTTTTTAAAAGCTTGTGGTGTCTGTCCCTTGCCCTCAATCAGAAAAGAATACCAAGGATTGAGCGAACGAGCCTGCTCCTGCTGGGTCAAAAGAGAAATCAACTGCTTCTCACGCTCGCTGAGTCCAGCTTCCTCCAGCAAAATCCACTGCTGAGAAGCTAAAGGGAGAGTGAGATAGCCCTCTTTCTCTACTGGTTGGTCCGAAATCTGAGCTTCAGGAAACCAGTCTTGTAGTTCTTTTGCCATCATGTCCTAGCCCTCCACTTTTTGGATGCACCACGAAATCAAGCTCTCAAGACGTTCCAGATTTTCAGTCATATGGAGATAACCCATGACTGCTTCAAAACCTGTGGACATACGGTAGGTCACCACATCGGCATTTTTAGCCTTTGTGTGACTATTGGTATTGCGACCACGTTTGTAGATTTCTTCTTCTTTTTCCGTCAGGACTTGCTCCTCTAACATAAGGGAAATCAGGCGAGCCTGAGCTTTGGCTGAGACATACTTGGTCGCTTCTTGATGGAGTTTATTGGGTTTGGTCATACCTTTTAGAATGAGGTGACGACGAATATACATAGAATACACCGCGTCCCCCTCAAAAGCTAACGCAATCCCGTTAATGAGATTGACATCAATCACGTGTCCACCTCACTCCATCTTTGGTGTCAAGGAGCTTAATCCCTTGAGCAGCCAATTGGTCACGGATCTGGTCCGCTGTCGCAAAGTCACGATTGGCACGCGCTTCTTGGCGTTTTTGAATCAAGGATTCGATCTCAGCGTCCAAAACTTCCTCAACAAAGACAATTCCAAAGACTTCCAACATATCCGCAAGAGCTTGCTTGACACTTTCGTCATAGTTGCCGGAATTGATCCATTTGGCCATTTCAAAAACAACTGTGATACCGTTGGCAGCGTTAAAATCTTCATCCATAGCCGCCACAAACTTATCTTTAAAGGCTTGTAACTCTTTGACATCCACTTTTCCTGTAAATGGTTGCTCATAAGTGTTCTTTAGATACTTGAGATTAGTCTCTGCATCCCGCACTGCCTTTTCCGTAAAGTTGATGGGCTTGCGGTAGTGTTGAGTCGCAAAGAAGAAACGAAGCACTTGCCCATCGAGGGTTTTGAGGGCATCATGGACAGTGATAAAGTTCCCCAAAGATTTGGACATCTTGACATTGTCGATATTGACAAAGCCATTGTGCATCCAGTAGTTGGCAAAAGTCTTGCCTGTTTTAGCTTCAGACTGAGCAATTTCATTGGTGTGGTGAGGAAACTCAAGGTCCGCTCCACCACCGTGGATATCAATAGTATCGCCCAAAATTTCTGTCGACATGACCGAACACTCAATATGCCAGCCCGGACGACCAGGTCCCCAAGGACTGTCCCAAGAAATCTCGCCTGATTTGGCAGATTTCCAGAGGGCAAAGTCTACAGGATTTTCCTTACGAGCTGTTTCTTCATCGGTACGACCTGAAGCACCCAGCTCCAAATCTTCCAAGGTTTTATTAGCCAATTTGGCATAGTTGTGAGATTTTTCCACACGGAAATAGACATCTCCTTGACTCTCGTAGGCAAAGCCTTTTTCAATCAAATCTTCCACAAAGCGGATGATGTCAGCCATAAACTCCACCACACGCGGATGGCGGGTCGCAGGTTTGACGCCCAAGGCTGTCACATCCTCACGAAAGGCAGCGATGTACTTGTCCGCAACCTCCTGAGGCGTGATGCCTTCTTCCTTGGCACGGTTGATAATCTTATCATCCACATCCGTGAAATTAGAAATATAGGCAACTTCGTACCCACGATACTCAAAGTAACGTCGAATCGTATCAAAAGCTACCGTCGAACGGGCATTCCCTACGTGGATATAGTTATACACGGTTGGCCCACAAACATACATCTTGACCTTGCCGTCCTCAATCGGGACAAATTCTCGCAAATCACGAGACATAGTGTCATAGATTTTAATCATAAATCATAGTTAGGAAAGCTAAAATCCAAGAACAATTAGTTTCATCACTAAGAGTTCAATTGAATTTCAGTCCGAATCTCTCTACACTTCGGAATCCCTTGCTCCTTTCTCATTCAGATAAACCACCTGGGTCTGTTTGACAAAGCCAATTTTTTCATACAAGCGCTTGGCACCTACATTGCTGTCCTCTACTGCAATCTGAAATTCCTTGTCATTTTGCTCAATTAGTTGGTTGACAAGGGATTTTGCTAAGTAGCTTCCATAGCCTTTCCCACGTTCAGGTTCAGATATTGCTAACCCGTAGAAGTAATTCGTATTAGTCGATAAATCTACCGTGCAAGTTCCAATAACCTGACCGTCTTTTAACAAAATATATAAGCGACTTTCTGGATCCTTCAGAGCTTCAGCGACATATCTATCCACAATCTCTCTAGACTCATGTTCCTCTGAAAATGCCTGAAATTTTAACTGACTAATTTGATCCTGATACGAACTATCTGCTAACAAAACTTCAAGATTGGAAACAGTTGCTAACGGATAAGGTTTTCTATCCTTACCTAACCAAGTTTCTGTCTCTTCATCCTCTACCAATTCCCAGTTGCTAACAAAATCAGGATGGCGGTCTAGAAAAACACGCTCTGTCTGAAAAGTAACTGAACGAATAGGGAAAGAAGCCGTTTCTTTCTCAAAACTAGTAAGTAATGCACGCGCAATCCCCTGACGGCGATGAGCTGGATGAACCAGTATCGTCACTTCCACATCTTGATCATCTGCATAGACAGTTAATAAACCAACAAGTTCGCCTTTTTCATAATAAAGGAAAAAGGCGGGCATGTTTGGGTCAAAATTAAGCATGTTAGATAGATAGGGATCACGATAGGTACCGTCATAGTTTTGGCAACAGTTAATTAGTTTTTTCGCCTCAGATAGCTCCTCTTGGCTTAACTTATTTTTGGCTTGAATCATATCGGTATCCTCTACAACCCAGACGATCTGTGACTGGCTTCTTTAGCCTGCTCTAGTTTATTGACGTAATACTCTCGTTTTTCTTCGACTTCGTGAATGACCGGCTCATCCTTTTTACCATGTACACGGACAATCTTAGCAGGAATACCGACAACCGTCACATCACTAGGTACGTCTGCTACAACAACTGCTGCAGCACCGACCTTGGCATTTTCACCGATTTCTACTGGTCCGATAACTTGGGCATGGGCTGATATGAGTGCTCCCTTTCGAACGGTCGGATGGCGTTTGCCAACATCCTTACCAGTCCCACCAAGAGTCACTCCGTGATAAAGGAGAACACCTTTTTCAACGATCGCTGTTTCCCCAATCACCAGACCAGAGCCGTGGTCGATAAAGACACCTGAATCAATCTGTGCGCCTGGATGAATCTCAATCTGAGTCCAAAAGCGCCAAAACTGACTGTGCATACGAGCCAGGAGTTTGAAGCCATGCTTCCAGAGAAAATGCGAGAGACGGTGGGCCGCCAAGGCCTTGACACCTGGATAAGTCAGCAAAACCTCCAAAGTGGTGCGGGCCGCTGGATCATTTTCTTTTACGATATCAATGGTTTCGCGCCACCATCCCATACATTTCTCCTTTTCTTATTCTGAATCTTTTGGTGTTTCTGTAAATTCTTTCTTAGGTTTGTGGTCCTTGTTATGACGTGGGCGGTGAGGTCTCTCAGACTTTTCGCCTTTTTCATCACGTTCAGGTTTTGGAGGACGAGGAAGAAGGGCTTTCATAGAAGCATCCACACGTCCTTTTTCATCAATCTTGATAATCTTAACATCAACTTCATCACCGATTGCTACCAAGTCTTCGACATTATTGGTACGCGTCCAAGCCATCTCAGAGATATGAACAAGGGCATCTGTCTTATCAAAGAGATTGACAAAGGCACCAAATTTCTCGATACGAACAACCTTAGCACGGTAAACTTCGTCCACTTTGGCTTCACGAACTAAACCAGCAATGATTTCTTTGGCACGGTTAATAGCATCTTGGTCGCTAGAGTAAATAGACACATTTCCTTCTTCGTCGATATCAATCTTAACGCCTGTTTCGGCGATAATCTTGTCGATGGTTTCTCCACCCTTACCGATGACAATCTTAATCTTGTCCACATCAATCTTGATGGTATCAATTTTCGGAGCAGTTGGAGCCAATTCTGGACGAACTTCTGGAATGGTTGCTTCAATCACATCAAGGATTTCAAAACGCGCTTTCTTGGCTTGAGCAAGTGCTTCAGTCAAGATTTCTGCAGTGATTCCTTGAATCTTGATATCCATTTGAAGGGCTGTAATCCCGTCACGAGTACCTGCAACCTTAAAGTCCATATCTCCAAAGTGGTCTTCCAAACCTTGGATATCTGTCAAGACTGTATAGTTGTTTCCATCTGAGATGAGACCCATGGCAATCCCTGCTACTGGCGCCTTGATTGGCACACCACCAGCCATAAGGGCAAGAGTTCCCGCACAGATAGAAGCTTGAGATGAAGAACCATTTGATTCCAAGACCTCAGCTACCAAGCGGATAGCATATGGGAATTCTTCCAAACTTGGCAAGACTTGAGCAAGTGCACGCTCACCAAGAGCACCGTGACCGATTTCACGACGACCTGGCGCACCGTAACGACCAGTTTCCCCAACAGAGTATTGTGGGAAGTTATAGTGGTGCATAAAGCGTTTCTTGTACTCTGGATCCAAACCATCAATGATTTGAGTTTCACCCATCGGAGCCAAGGTCAAGACTGAAAGAGCCTGAGTTTGTCCACGAGTGAAGAGACCTGAACCGTGCACACGAGGAAGGAAGTCAACAACCGCATCCAAAGGACGGATTTCATCAACCTTACGACCGTCAGGACGTACCTTGTCTTCTGTGATCAAACGACGCACTTCTGCGTGTTCCATTTGTTCCAAGATTTCAGCCACATCACGCATGATACGATCAAATTCTTCGTGGTCTGCATATTTTTCTTCATACACAACAGTAACTTGGTCCTTAACTGCTTGAGTTGCAGCTTCACGAGCCAATTTTTCTTCAACTTGAACCGCTTTTTGGAGGTCGCTGTTGTAGGCTGCGATGATTTCAGCTTGCAATTCAGCGTCCACATGAAGCAATTCTACTTCTGCTTTTTCCTTACCAACTGCTGCAACGATTTCTTCTTGGAAGGCAATCAATTCTTTGACTGCTTCGTGCCCTTTAAGGAGAGCTTCCAACATGATTTCTTCTGACAATTCTTTAGCACCAGACTCTACCATGTTGATGGCGTGTTTGGTACCAGCTACTGTCAATTCAAGGAGCGATTGCTCTGCTTGTTCTTGCGTAGGGTTGATGATGATTTGGCCATCTACATATCCCACTTGTACCCCAGCAATTGGTCCGTCAAATGGAATATCTGAAATAGAAAGCGCCAAGGATGAACCAAACATAGCTGCCATTGGTGCTGAGGCATTTTCATCATAAGAAAGAACTGTGTTGATGACTTGTACTTCATTACGGAAACCTTCCGCAAACATAGGACGGATTGGACGGTCAATCAAACGCGCTGTCAATGTCGCATCCGTTGAAGGACGCCCTTCACGTTTCATAAAGCCACCAGGAAACTTCCCAGCCGCATACATTTTTTCTTCATAGTTGACTTGAAGTGGGAAGAAATCCCCAGTTGCCATCTTCTTAGACATAACGGCAGCAGTCAAGACAGTTGACTCACCATAACGTACAACAACAGAGCCATTTGCTTGCTTAGCAACCTGACCAGTCTCTACAATTAACTCACGACCCGCAAAAGTCGTTTGAAACACTTGTTTTGTCATTTTAATCCCCTTTGGATTGATGAAATTATACGCCTTGCCTACAAAGATCAAGATACCAAGGACGTCAAAAGCAAAGTAAAAATAGGAAACTGACGAAGTCTTCGATGAAGACAAGACAGTTTATCTTTTTTACACAGCTTTTCGGCCGGGTTCAATTACACAAGATAGCATTCGATTGACGCAGTGTACCATGTACACCAGGAAATCTATCTTTTTCACTAGGGATTTAGCCCGGGTTCAATTACTCAAGATACTAAGCCGTCAAACAACTCAAAGGAAAATAGGAAACCGAACGACGGATCGACCGCTCCTAGGCAGATTTATCTTTTTCCACAGAGTTGTAGGCGTGTTCAATTACTCAAGATACAAATCATTAGAAAGGTTTGATGCTAAAGCATCTAATCCTTTCACGCTAATCGCTATCAGGCGATTAGCTAAATGCTTTACTAACTCTCTCGTCAAATAACATCGATTTGACTCGTTCGTGTCGCTCTTTCCTACCGTTAGTCATCAGAAAGGTTTGATGCTAAAACATCTAAGACTCTCAGTTTAAATGCATTATTTTTTTAATACCCTCATCTTTGTATCAAGTACGTACAGAGTCTATTTTATCATATTTTTCTTAAAAAGTGCGGTCTTTACCATTAAAAAGGAACCATTCCCCTCACCTGAGAAGAATGGTTTGCTTTTTATTATCCGAGAGACTGATGATTAAACAAGGCATGAGTTGCTTGGTGGATGTATTTTGCTGTTTCAGCATTGTTCATAGTGTAGAGATGCACACCGGCAACATCCTGAGTTACCAAGTCCACGATTTGGTCCACTGCATAGGCAAGTCCTGCTGCTCTGAGCGACTCAGGGTCATGCTCATACTTGTCTAAGATGGCTTTAAATTTGCGTGGAAGATGGATATTTTCACAAGTCTTCAAGAGGCGGAGAGCCTGATTTCGATTCAGAATTGGCATAATCCCTGCATGAATAGGAACATCAATCCCAGCCAAGATACACTTGTCCTGAAAATCATAGAAGCGCTCATTGTCAAAGAAAAGCTGGGTTACTAGGCTCGAACAACCTGCATCTACTTTCTTCTTGAGATTTTGGATATCTGAAATCTGATTTGGCGAATCTGGATGCCCTTCTGGATAGCAAGCTCCGATAATATCAAAGTGAGGAGCTTGTTCCTTGATGAACTCAATCAAGTCAGTTGCATAACGGAAATCCTTTTGAGGTTCCACATCAGGAATAATATCCCCACGAAGAGCCAAGATTTTCTGCACCCCAACCTTATCCAAGTCAGCAATAGTTTCAGCCACCTTGTCCTTAGTTAAATAGATGGCTGGCAAGTGGGCAATAGTCGGAATCGCCAAGTCATTTTGGATAAAGTCAGCCAAACGAACCGTCGTTTCCTTGATATTAAATTTATTATTGCTGGCAGTTACACTGATAAAGTGGGGAGCCAACTCCTGCATATCTTGAAGAGCAGAAATAATGTTATCATTACCCACGGCTGGGTTGGGAGGGAACACTTCAAATGAGAGTGACGGTGTTTGGCGTGACATAGTCATTATCCTTTTCTAGTTGATTTTTTCGTTAGCTGGATTCCTAGAATCCAAGTGAAACAGGCAGATTGACCAAACAGTGCTTCTAGAGAAATCCTTATCTTACAATTTCTCACGCGCAGCTTTAGCTGCTTCAACAAGGCGGATCAAGCTTTCTTTTGTTTCTGGAATACCACGTGTTTTCAAACCACAGTCTGGGTTGATCCAAACTTTCTTGCTTGGCACTTTAGCAAGGATAGCTTCGATTGTATTGTCGATTTCGCCTTCATTTGGCACACGAGGTGAGTGGATATCGTAAACCCCAGGTCCCACTTCTGTTTGGAAGTTTTTCGCTTTGAGTTCGTCCAAGATTTCAAGGTTTGAACGGCTAGCTTCAAATGAGATAACGTCTGCATCCATGTTGTCGATAGCTGGGATGATATCTGTAAATTCTGAGTAACACATGTGAGTGTGGATTTGTGTGTCTGGCGCTACTGTTGAGTGTACCAAGCGGAAGGCAGGAATTGCCCAGTCAAGGTAGTCTTCGTACCAGTCGCTACGACGAAGTGGCAATTTCTCACGAAGAGCAGCCTCGTCGATTTGGATGATTTTCACGCCAGCAGCTTCAAGGTCAAGAACTTCATCCTTGATAGCAAGAGCGATTTGAAGAGTAGAATCCTTGATAGAGATGTCTTCACGTGGGAATGACCAGTTGAGAATAGTTACTGGTCCAGTCAACATTCCTTTAACAGGTTTGTTTGTACGGCTTTGTGCATAGCTAGACCATTTAACAGTGATAGGGTTGAGACGAGTGACATCACCCCAGATGATTGGTGGTTTTACCCCACGCATACCGTATGATTGTACCCAACCATTTTTAGAGAAGAGGTAACCTGACAAGTTTTGACCGAAGTACTCAACCATGTCATTACGCTCAAATTCACCGTGAACAAGGACATCAAAGTCGATATCTTCTTGCCATTTGATCCATTCGTCAATTGTTTCAGCAAGGAAAGCATCGTACTCTTCTTGAGACAATTCACCTTTACGGTAAGCCAAACGTTTCGCACGAACTTCTTTTGTTTGAGGGAATGAACCAATCGTTGTTGTTGGAAGAGCTGGAAGTTTGAAAGCTTCTTCTTGGATAGCTTCACGTTCTGCAAAGGCTGGCAAACGAGTGTAGTCTGCGTCTGTCAAGCCAGCGATACGCGCACGAAGTTCAGCATTTTCACCCACACGCTCAGTCGCAAAGAGTTCTTTGTTAGCTGCAAGTGCTTCTTCACCTTGGCCATTGCGGATAGCATCCAAATCACGAATCTCATCCAATTTTTCAACTGCAAAGGCAAAGTGGTTCAAGATTGCTGGTTCAAATTCTTCATTAGCAGTTGTAAATGGCACATGAAGAAGTGAGCATGAGCTTGTCAAGACAATGTTTTCAGCTGGAATTTGCTCAAGAACAGCCAAACTCTTTTCGTAGTTGTTGCGCCAGATGTTTTTACCATTGACAATACCTGCATAAAGAGTCTTGTCAGCTGGGAAGCCACCTTTAACCAATTCAAGAGTTTTCTTACCTTCAACGAAATCAAGACCGATAGCATCTACTGGCAATTTCACAAGGTCAGCGTAAACGTCACGAACGTCACCGAAGTAAGTTTGAAGCAAGACTTCAAGACCTTTTTTGTCAGCCAAAAGTTTATTGTAAAGGTTCAAGAAGAGAGCTTTTTCTTCAGCTGTCAAGTCTTTTACAAGAGCCGCTTCATCCAATTGGATGCGAGTTGCACCAAGTTCAGCCAATTTTGCAAAAACTTCTTGGTAAGCAGCCACTAAGCTGTCTACGAAGTCTTCTGCTTTCACACCTTCTTCAAAGTCTGACAATTGAAGGAAAGTGAATGGACCTACAAGAACTGGACGAGTGTTCAATCCAAGTTCTTTTGCTTCTTGGAACTCATCGAAGATCTTGTGACCTGCAAGTTTGACTTGAGTGTCTTTTTCAAACTTAGGAACGATGTAGTGGTAGTTGGTGTTGAACCATTTCTTCATTGGAAGGGCGCGAACGTCCCCTTTTTCTCCTTGGTAACCACGACCCAAAGCGAAGTAGCGCTCAAGGTCAGACAAGTCCAAGTTTTGAACTGAAGCAGGTACCACATTGAAAAGGAAAGCTGCATCTAGGAAGTTGTCATAGTGAGAGAAGTCATTTGATGGAATTTCAGTGATGCCTTTTTCTTTGACAATGTTCCAGTGTTTAGCACGCAAGTCTTTTGCTGCTGCCAAGAGTTCTTCTTCTGAGATTTCTTTTCTAAAGTATTTTTCAGTTGTAAATTTTAATTCGCGGAATTCTCCCAAACGAGGGAAACCGATGATTGTAGTTGACATGATGTGTCCTCCAAAATTTGTTGTTGAAACTATCTTAACAGAAAAGAAATCATCTGTATAATTGTAAAAAATTAGGCTTTGATATAGTTTGAAACTATACCTCTGTTTTGGACAAAAGAAACAGACTTGAGACAAATGCCTCAAATCCTTTGTATAGCTTGTTTTTGGCTGTGTTTTAGTTGGAATACTCAAATACGTTATTAGTAATTCTTATAAGTGACTATGACTTGTTATTAGAAAAGACTATAGGTTAGTTTTCTTTTGTAATTCTGATATTTCTCTGAAAAGTGCGGACGGGAGGTAAAATTATCCAGTGGATGATTTTATCCAACCAAGTAATTTCATTCCTATCAACTTTTCCCCTGTTCAAGTGGGACAACTGCTAGTGTCTTTCCTAAACTGGCTAAAACTTTCAAGACTGTATCCAACTGAGGACTTGTCTTTCCTGTTTCCATCCTAGCTATGACAGGCTGGCTCACTCCACTGAGTTCCTCTAGCTTTTTCTGGCTGATTCCTTGCTCATGTCTGGCTTCAATCAACTCACTCATGATAGCCACTCGCATATCACTTTCAAGTATTTCCTCCTTGGTAAAGAGTTCTGACCGGACATCCTTCCAGTTACTCCCAATAGCACTATTCTTCATCACTTACCCCTCTTTCTTTTAAGTCCTTTAGTTCACGCTTGGTTTTTTTAAAATTATAACTCAAAAGTTATTAAAAGTAAATCCTAACATTCATAAAAAGAAGACCTTAGAAAAATTCCAAAGGTCTCATCTTTATTATTCGAAAAAATACGAGAAGAGTTATAAATTGAAGGCAATCCTTACTATTATTCCAGCTCTATCCCCTTCTCTCGGAGATTTGCCAGACACTCCTCATAGTAGGTTGCGTCATGTTCGCTGTATATAGGACTAGTCAACTTTTCCTCTACTAATTCTTGATAAGGAGGGCAGGTCTTACCACGATAGTTTTTATCCAACCACTCTGGACTGACATTATAGCCTCGGTTAGCCATCTCCTTCATGATCAAGTCATGATAGGCATAGAGACGATAGGGCGAGTGGGTAAAGACATAGTCCACCGTTGCATGCTTTCTGCCCCAGCCATTGCCACGGAGGGCACAGCACTCTCGATGTTGTCCCAAGAGTTGAGGACGGGGAAGCTGTGAAATCAAAGCCTCATGCCAAAGTCTCATGACAATCTCCTTTCAGTAAAGTCGAATGTTGCAAATAGGTATTTGGATAGCGATCAAGCAAGTCTCGAGTCTTAGTAATCAAGTCTGCCTGAGAAGCCTGACCAAATCGGTAGCGATCCAGCAAGAGCATGTAGTCCTTGCGTTCAGTCTCTGTTGCTTTCTTTTTGAAATAGCCCCAAATATGCTGAAAGACATTGCAAACCTGACCTCTATGCTTAGGGATTTGACAGGCACGATCGATCAGTTCTTGAACATGACTTACCTCCACCTCTTCATTCTTCAAGTATTGGCGGATCTCATTGTAAATATTGCTAGAATGACTCAAAACGAGGTATTTGTTTCTCGCCCAGAGTTGCTAGCAAAGGGCACGTTGGTTGTTATTTTCCATATTTCTCCTTACTTTCTACTAGTTCCCCGGAAATATGGAAACAAAGTTATATCTTAAAAATGAGCGAATTATGAGCGAATAAATAGTATTTTTTGTAGAGCCTGATTTTTCTAACAGATATTAGTCAACAATCCTTAAATACCTGAATAAGTCTCTACTAACAACTGAATCTTACGTAAAACTTCTTGCTTTTTCCGTTCACGCGCTCCCTGTCTACGAGAAGTTGGTGGAATAATCGAATCCAAATCAGTCCCACTATTTTCAGCATAACCTCGTTGAATTGATTTGTCTATGAATAATTGGTAATCAGCTACAAGTTTCTCAGACTCAGCTAGGTCATGGATTGCGATTTTCTTGCGCTCCTTGCCATATTCATAGAAAGCATTGATAATCCCATCATAGTCTTTCAATTTTTGCAAATCAGTGTCATTGATAAACCCGATAACCAACTCTTCTTTGGCACGAATATCGATACTAGAACGAATTACACGACTAACTTCTGCTTTCATTACTTCTTTAGACTCAGAATTCTTCGATTTTTCAACAATCAATGCAAGAATGTAGTCCAGGTTAATCTCATCTGTTTTTAGGAGTTCAATCTCAAATTCGACATCTGAAAGATCAATATCCAAGTCCTTGGCCTTTTCATAGTTCTTAAGATTCAAAAATTCATCTCGAATTTCCACATAAGTACTTCTTAAATCCTGAAGATAACCTTCTGAAATAGGTTTGTCGATTTCTTGAAATTCGTCATAATTTCGAAGAACATTATCAAGCTTCAGTAATTCACCAAACAACTTAACAAACTCTTTTTTATCATGCTCTGTTTCAATTTCTTGCGGATTCGGGAATCTTTCCAGAATTTCCTGACAAACCGCAGTATAGCCTTTGACCTCGATACCCGTTACTTGGTCAACGAAACCATCCATATATTCACTAAAGCTTTTTTCTAAGATGATTTCAAGCTTATTGGTGTCTCCAAAAGTCTTAATAGCTTCTTGCGTAGCCTTTTCTAAATCACGGAAACAAACAATATTCCCAAAAGGTTTAACCTTGTTAAAAATCCGATTGGTTCTCGAGAAGGCCTGAATCAAACCATGATAACGTAGATTTTTATCGACAAAGAGTGTATTCATAGTCGGGGCATCAAATCCCGTTAAGAACATACCGACCACAATCAGCAAATCCACTTCCTTGGATTTAACGCGTTTGGAAAGGTCACGATAGTAATTTTGAAACTCCTTCCCATCAGCTGAGAAATTGGTCTTGAAAATGTGATTATAGTCGTCAATCGCTCTAGAAAGAAACTCTTTAGAAGATAGAGGCATGGCTGTTTCTTGAGGCTCTAGCTCTTCATCTTGAATTTCGCCGTAAGCTGACTGTTCTTCGTTAGGTGCAAAGCTAAAGATAGTCGCAACTTTCAAACGCTTAGCCTCTGGTAAAGCTGCTTGCTGTCGTTGGAGTTCTTCATAGTATAATTTTGCTGCTTCAATACTTTGTACAGCCAGCATAGCATTAAATCCAGACAATTGTTTTTGTTTATGAGTATAGTGTTGATTTCGGTGTGTTTTTGTATTATACACGCGAAGTAAGTATTCTGTGATGGTTGCTATCCGTTCTGGATGTAGAAGTAGCTCCTTCTCCATCTTTTTGAGTTTCTTCTCATCAATCTCTCGGCCAACTGCTTTTTCAGCTTCTCTATACTTATTGATTTCAGGCTTGATATAGTTGTAATCAACCTTGAACTTCAAGACTTTTTTATCTCGAATAGCATCCGTGATAACGTAGTTATGAAGTTGCTCCCCAAAAACTTCTTGAGTTGTTTCTCCCGTTAAACTATTTTCTGGGAAAATTGGTGTCCCTGTAAATCCAAATAAGGCATACTGTTTAAAGGCCTTCTTAATACGCTTTTGCGCCTTCCCAAACTGAGAACGATGACACTCGTCAAAAATCAAGACACATTTCTTAGCATAGACTTCATGATTAGGATTCGCAGTGATAAACTTATTTAACTTTTGAATAGTTGTGACAACGATTCGATCATCATTTTCTTCGATACTGCGTTGTAGTTCTTTTGTATTGTTACTACCATTGACTGAATTTGGTTGGAATTTTTGATATTCCTTCATAGTTTGATAGTCTAAGTCTTTTCTATCTACAACGAAGATCACTTTGTCAATGTAGTCCAACTCTGTCGCTAAGCGAGCAGTCTTAAAGCTGGTCAAGGTTTTCCCTGACCCTGTCGTATGCCAGATATAACCACAAGCATTGATGGTTCCAAAATTTTTCATTTCATTGGAAGAATGAATCTTGCGCAAGATACTTTCAGTTGCTGCTATCTGATAAGGACGCATGATGAGCAAGGTATTATCCACATCAAAAACACAATACTTGGTCAAAACTTCCAAGAGGACACGCTTGCTTAAGAAAGTAACAGTAAAATCTTCCAATTCGTGAATAGTCTTGTTCTTACGGTCTGCCCACTCACAGGTAAACTCATAATGATTTTTATTCTGAGCTGTTGTATTTGCAAAGTAGCGTGTATAAGTGCCATTCGAAATCACAAAAATCTGAACATACTTATACAAAGAATTTTCGCTGTTAAAGCTTTCCTTACTATAACGGTGAACCTGATTAAAGGCTTCTTGCAGACTGACACCCCGCTTCTTCAATTCAATCTGAACTAGCGGAAGACCATTGACTAAAATAGTCACATCATAACGGTTAGTATGGCTCCCCACTTGCGTCACTTGATTGATGACCTGCATACTGTTGTTATGAATATTTTTCTTGTCAAGGATGAAAATATTTTTAATCCGTCCATCATCAAAGACAAAGTCATAGATATGATTCTCTTGGATTTTTCGTGTTTTTTCAACCAAACCTTCATTGGGACAATCTAAATACTCAACTATAAAACGTTGCCATTCAGCATCTGTAAAGGTCACCTTATTAAGCTTTTCAATTTGAACCTTTGCATTCGCTAAAAGCTCCGTAGGAGTATGGATATCCAGTCGTTCATAATTGAGACCATTAACCAAATCTGTAAGCAATTGTCTTTCCAAATCTGCCTCAGACTGAAATTCTCTATCTGTGCGATACTCTGGTTGATACTCAGCCAAGAGAATCCCTTCATTTGTTTCCGCAATTACTTCATGTACTTTTGAATAATCAACCATTTTCATTTTCCTCTTTTGGGTTAAATTTATAATTTTTCTCAAAGCTGTTGAATAATTCTATTAAGGTATTTTTTTCTCGTTCTTGCAATTCTCTAAACTCCAAATCTGATTGACGATTATGTGTGAATAAATCAATCCTTTGAGCATATAACTCTATATTTTCTGTGGTAATCTCATCACCAGCCACTTCTAACCCTAATAAAACTTCTTCCCATCTACTATAACCTAAGAATGTAGCTGTTTTCTCTAATAGATTTCTTAACAAAGCATAATGAAATTTTTCTACTCGTCCACTGTCTACAGCTCTACGTAATTCTTCTCTTACCTTTAGATGATATCCGAAGGGAGAATCTTTCTCAACGTCAGTCAAGATATATTTTACTTCATTGTTATTTTCAATATCTTTTTTCAGCACATAGAAGCATGTCTTCTTAATTCTTTTTTCAAATCTAATTTCATTATATAAGACATTGTAGAAAAGTGGTTGGTGAGTAGAAAGTATAAACTTCAAATCTGTATTTTCAGATTTTGCAATAACATCCTTTAAAAAAATCGCGGAATCAATGATATTGTTATCATCTAATGATGAAATTGGATCATCTATATAAATATACTTAAAGTTCTGAAAGTCAGAGTCAATATCTGGGTCGCTCAATTCTTCAATAATAAGTTCTAAGAGAGTAACGAATATGGACCAAACAAATATTCTCTCCTCTCCTCTAGAAATCTTGACCGTTTCTCCATCTATAGTAAAGCGAATACCCTTAAAATTACTCACATACCTTGGAACACGTTGGTCTCCAATAATATCAAAAATCGGTAAGCCAGAATCATTGACAGCCTGCTCTTTAATATCTTCAAAACTTGGAACTATTGAGCCATGGACAAATTTCTGAAAAGTTTCAATAACCTGATCAAATTTTTGCTGTTCTTCTAAAAAATTACCAAAAAAAGTATTCTTACTATATTTAAGGTAACGATCTTCGTTATTTTCTAAATCATTCTCCCAAGTAAAAAGGTCTTCTGTAAAAGCATTAAAATAAAGTATTTTCTTAATTTTCGACTCTTCATCATTTTCCGAAATATTTAATTTATCCTTTAAAATTATAGATAGCCTTGTTTTCCCTGTAGCATTAAAAGCATAAATTAAATGCACTTTCTTATCATTCGATATCAGTTCCTCCGCAACATCTTCCAATGTATTAAATATTTTATCATCTGGCATGATTCACTTTTCCTTATTCATTAAAATTGAGTAATTGATTTCTCCAATATTCATACTGTTTCTGTCTTAGTTCGATTTCTTTTGGAAGGCCCTCAGAAAGAGAGTTGGTTAAGGTGTTGAAATTGTCAAGAACAGAAACTATACTAGATTGTTTTTCTAGTGGTGGTAGGGTGATTATTTTACTTTGAATCATAGGTTTCGTTAACTGTGGTATCCCACTTTGTGGAATTTCATAGTTATTCTCGATAGAGTTCATAAAATAATAAGCATATTTTAAATTGAGGTTAATTTTTGGAGTCAAAACAAGCAATCTCACTATAGGGAAGAAAGGTTTTTCACGATAACTTGTCCATCCGATTGTACCTCTCGCTGAAACCGTTAGGCTAGGATTCTTGATTCTAGCTTGATTTGTCCAACCATATAATGATTTTTCGTTAATTCCATTAGATAAGATAGGATAACAATATTCTTCTGTTTCAATAGCAGAGATTCCATTCTTTGGAATGTCACCTCCTGCAATAACTTCAAACACACTACCTAGTTCCGCCCGAATTGGACCAAATACCCACTGTAAAAGCTTGATAATAGCAGAGTTGTCCCACTCCTCTACTCTACTCTCAGTGTACTCGCCTTCGGCGACGAATGTCAAGAGTTTTTCTCTAAAATATTCGTACTGTTTTTGGCGTAGTTCAATCTCCTTGGGAAGTCCGATGTTTAGGTCATTACAAACCATATCAAAGTTGTCTAGAACTTGAACAATACGCGATTGGATTTCGAGAGAAGGGACTGGGATTTTAATTTTATCTAGAATAGCTTGAGTTAAACTAGGTCTTGTTGGATTAGTTGACATTTCTTCTAAATTAACAGTCGTTAAATAATAATAAAAATACTTTGGAATAAGCTTAGTTTCATCAATTTCTGTATAGTAAATTGTATCTACGTTCCAAAAAGCTTTTTCTAAATAGAATAAATTAGAAATAGAACCTTTCCTAGGAATCAATACAGTTGGTTTGTCATAAGAATAATCAGCAACAAACTCTCCCATTTCTCCACCACTACCATATACTGGTATTTCTCCATTTGGAATAGCTTTCCAATCTTTTCCATTCTTCAATTTAGCAACATCTTTAAGTATCTTCCACTCAACATGATAAACCTCATCCTCAAATGATAAGAGTTTATCTCGATAATAAGAATATTGCTTTTTACGTGAGGTCAATTCTGAGGTCAATTCTGTAACATACTCTGTCATTTTGTCAAGTTTTTGCACAATTTCTTCTTGAATTTTTAGTGGAGGAATAGGTATAAGAGTAATTTTCGCATTACTCCAATGTCTTTTATAGTTCCCCTCTTTCTTATAAAAATTACAAACGCAATAATATAGATATTTTGCGTTTATACCTTTCTTTGGTTTCAAAATTTTTAAACCATCAGCTCCTTGAACAAAAGCGAAATCTACAAATTTTATATGTTCTGAATGATCTCCAAAAATTATATATTCATCTTTTTCAAGATATTTTTCATTATCTGTATATCCTGCTATGAATTGTTCACCCTGATCAACAATCGGTATTCTTCCTGTCAATTGATACTGCTTCTTAGCTAACTTTACAGGACTTGTCAAAGTAAAAACTACTTCCCCCAACTCCTTCCACTCAACAGAGCAGTTTTGAATTTCTTCTAGGATGTTCATGATTTCCCTCCTTCCTTGGCTAGATTTTCAATGTTTTTAATTTCCTTGAGGTAATCTTTTTCAACTTGACTGAGGGTCTTGGCTTGGTAGCTCTTATATTCCTTATCGACCTTCTGCTTCATCTGTTCACGAGAGATAGAACCACTATTGTCCAGCAAGTCTTCTCCGGTAGCCTGAAGGATTCGATCTACGTGAGCCACCCAGTCAGCCATAGTCATGACTTCTTCTCGGTTTGCCTGTCTTTCAGCAAAGTCTAGATATCCTGATACAAGCTGATTAAGTCCACGGAGTTCCTTTTCTGTCAGATAGTTCTTGGCAACTTTTGCTTCAGTCAGAGTAGGAAGGTCTCCCTTAAAAGTGGTCAAGCCCATAAACTCCTTCTCGCTATCAACACGATTGTAAATGAGTTCACTAGCAGTATTGTGGTGAATGGCGTAATGCATCTTATTTTGCACTGTCGCAAAGAATTTCTTTGCCTCTGGTGAATTTGCATTGTAGTCACTAGATGTTGCGAAAAGATCTAAAACCTGACGGTAAAAGACTTTTTCACTTGAGCGGATATCTCGGATTCTTTCAAGAAGTTCTTTAAAGTAAGAGCCCCCACCCAAGTTTTTCAAGCGCTCATCATCCATGGCAAAGCCCTTAATCAGATACTCTTTCAAGACTGTCGAAGCATAGAGTCTGAACTGAATGCCACGAGGAGATCGAACTCGATAACCAATCGCCAAAATCATATCGAGATTATAAAAGGCGACTTTTTTTGACTGAGTTTTCCCAGCCATTGCACCGTGACGAGTGGTTGTCAACTGATAGTTGACAACCACTGTTTCATCCAACTCACCATCTTCAAAGATGGCCTTGATATGTTTACTAATATTTTGCTTGGAAGTTTGAAAGAGCTCAGCTAGTTCTTGTTGAGTCAGCCAGACTGTTCCATTATCCAAGTGGAGTTCAATAGCAGACTTACCGTCATCAGTTCTATAGAGAATCACATCATTTGCCATGGCTCAATTCCTCTACAATCTTATCTATCTCTGCACGCAAGTGGTCAATCTTGGCAACAGTCTCAGCGATTTCTTTATTGAGAACATCTATATCAATCTTCTCACGTGTATCTTCTTGTTCGACATAGGTTGAGACAGAAAGGTTATAATCCTGCTCTGAACCAATCACTTCATTATCAACGAGAGCCGCTTTATAGTCTACGCTTTGACAATTAGTAAATAATTCAATAATGTGCTCAATATTGTCATCCGTCAAGACATTATTATTGGTTTCTTTCTTAAATTCTTTACTCGCATCAATAAAGAGTGTTTTATTTTCAAGTTTATTCTTCGCTAGAACTAAAATCGTGGTCGCAATAGAAGTTCCAAAGAAGAGATTGTCTGGAAGGGAAATAACCGCTTCAACAAAGTTATTATCTACTAGATACTGACGAATGGTCTTTTCAGCTCCTCCACGATAGAAAATTCCTGGAAAACAAACAATAGCTGCTCGACCTTTATTAGACAGGTGGTTGAGACTATGCATGATAAAGGCAAAGTCAGCTTTTGACTTAGGAGCTAGTTTCCCCGCTGGAGCGAAACGGTCATCATTTATCAGAGTTGGATCTCCATCTCCCACCCATTTGACAGAATACGGGGGGTTAGAAACGATAGCATCAAATGGCTTTTCTTCTAAATGCTGAGGATTTAAAAGGGTATCTCCTCGCTTAATATCAAAGTTATTGTAGTTGATATTGTGTAAGAACATATTCATACGAGCCAAGTTGTAGTTGGTCATATTAATTTCCTGACCAAAAAATCCGTCTTCTAGAATATGGTCTTCATATTGTTTTTTCATTTGAAGAAGGAGAGAGCCTGAACCACATGTTGGGTCATAAACCTTGTTAATCTTGTCCTTGCCGACCATCACTAGACGAGCTAGTAGTTTAGAGACTGTCTGAGGTGTGAAAAATTCACCCCCACTTTTTCCTGCATTACTTGCATAGTTGGAAATCAAGAACTCATAAGCATCCCCAAATGCATCGATGTCATTTTCCTCAAAGTTACCAAAGTTAATGCTATTGATACCATTTAGAATGTCAGAAAGGCGTTTATTTTTTTCTGGAACAGTTCCACCAAGGATGTTGCTTCGTGTATCCAAGTTATCAAACAAACCTTTGATATCATCTTCTGATTTGAAGCCAATCGCTGATTTCTCAATAGCTTGGAAAATATTGGCCAAGTCTTCGTTTAAATTTTCATTTTGCGAGGCATTCTCGACAACATTTTTAAATAGTTGACTCGGAAGGATAAAGAATCCCTTGTCCTCAACTGTCCCTGGTTTAAAATCTTGCTCAGCTTCTTGGTCACTCAATTCAGCATAACGGAATTCTAAGTCGCCAGCTTCATGCTCAGCACGGTCAAAATAATCGGCCATATGCTCTGAAATAAAACGATAGAATAGAATTCCTAGGATATATTGCTTAAAATCCCAACCATCTACAGCACCACGAACATCGTCCGCAATCGCCCAAATCTTACGATGCAGTTCCTTGCGTTCTGCATTTTCTTTACTTGCCATTTTTACTTTCCTTAATTAATGTATTATCTTTTCTATTTTATCATATTTCAAGAAAAACCACTCGAACTAGGGAGAACGAGTGGGATAGAAATGTTTTTAGATTAAGATTTTACAATTTTATTATATAAGTTCAATTATTTTTTGATTTTATTAAGGTAGTAGAACATCTTTCATACCATCCTTATCATCACTCTTTATAAATACAACATTTCGTTTTCCTGTTAACTCTACCAATTTTTCCTTCCCAAGGATGATTGCAAGATTCTTAATAATCGAACGTTTTGCTGATTCATCAAAATAAGTAAAAATAAATCGATAAGTATATTTTCCATTCTCTGCTAATGAAAAGCATTTTTGAAATATTTCCTTATCCAGAGGGTCAACAGAGTGACCAAAAACAATAATGTTCTTTGAAGCTATACGAATATCTGGAACATCGTCTGGTAATTCAATATTCGGTTTGAAGAATTTTTCAAATTTACTTCCTGTTTCTTTAACAACTCTTTGATAATATTTCTGATAAGGAATTAAATCACTGTTGACATCGTTTTCTTTGTCCTCAATTCCAAAGACCATAGTATTGATGCGACCGAAAGTTCTATCTAAATCAATTCTCCCATGTATAAAATGAGTTTTCTCCTTAGAAGTCCCAAATAAATATCCTGATGTATTAGTATAATTAAAGTTTAGAACAGAGGAATTGGATAAATTCGGAACTTCATCTAAAGCTGTTGGGTTTCTTTGAATGTTTCTTACCTCAAAATCGAGATAGTCTAAATAAGACAGATAGATTTCTAATAATTCAATCAATAAATCAAGTTGCCTGATAAATTCGTTATTTAATTCATCCAATGCAACTTCTCTCTCTAAAGAACGCCAGCCTTTTTCATCGAATAGGGAGAGGAAAGTATATGCAATATATAATTTTGAACTGTAATTAGCACTCATACGCCAATCAATCTTATGTTGCTCTATAATACTTTTTAGCGGTCTATTAAGTTGATTAGAGTATAGCAAGCTACTGTTTTCTTTAAAATACATTATTGCATCTGCTAGTTGCGAAATCATGAGTTCAATATTCGACCAATTTTTCCCGAGTGTTTCTTCGTTTCCATTAATAAATCTCAAATACAAATTATCCTTATATTTCCCAATACAAATATTTTTGACTTTTAGA
This sequence comes from Streptococcus mitis, assembly GCF_023110375.1. Classification (GTDB taxonomy): domain Bacteria; phylum Bacillota; class Bacilli; order Lactobacillales; family Streptococcaceae; genus Streptococcus; species Streptococcus mitis_CI. The sequence goes on from NZ_JALDVV010000002.1 coordinate 154,834, forward strand.
AACTCCAGCAACTCCTCATCTGGATTAGAAAATAATTGTTTTTCAAAGTCAATAAAATCGGTATACTTTGTTTTTCGCCCCATTGCAATATCAAAACCATTACCTAAAATTAAAATAATATCTGCCATAAATTTTTCTCCTATACATTATAGATAATTACTTAAATTATAGCACGAATCTACCAAAAAATTTTATCCTGCTACTTGTATCGCTTCTTCTACTTTCACTTTTTTCTCCTTCTTACTTAGACCACTCAAGCGTCGCTTACTGTCTCGGATTGTATTAAGTTCCTTGAGGAGTTGAGTCAGGTGTTCCTTTTCAGGATAGGCTTCTGCACTAGCTGCGGTATAGCGCATAAAGAGGTCGTAGCTGGTTGAAAGTTCGGTACGGAGCTGTCTGGTCTTGCCAACTTCCTTGGCAGACTTAGAAGCACGCGCCTTACTCTCCACTTGATCATATTCCTATTGAGCATTAGCCACCGCCGTCAGCAGCAGAATACTTGTAAATTTATGGAATTGCGCTTATTCTAAAACTAGAATACATGTAAACTTTAGTATGCAGAGCTATTCTAAGTCTCGAAGGCCTGTATTCCCATCCATTCCTCATCAAAAACACTCATTCCCCCTTTCTCCTCCAAAATATGGTATAGTAGAGTTATACTATCTATGAGGAGTTCACATGTCACATGATAAACAAATGAAAGCTGTTTCTCCCCTTCTGCAGCAAGTTATCAACATCTCATCGATTGTCGGTGGAGTTGGAAGTTTGATTTTCTGTATTTGGGCTTATCAGGCTGGGGTTTTACAGTCTAAAGAAACCCTCTCTGCCTTTATCCAGCAGGCAGGTATCTGGGGGCCACCTCTCTTTATCTTTTTACAGATTTTACAGACGGTCGTCCCTATCATTCCTGGGGCCTTGACCTCGGTGGCTGGGGTCTTTATCTACGGGCACATCATCGGGACTATCTACAACTATATCGGCATCGTGATTGGCTGTGCCATTATCTTCTATCTGGTGCGCCTCTATGGAGCTGCCTTTGTCCAGTCTGTCGTCAGCAAGCGTACCTATGACAAGTATATCGGCTGGTTGGACAAGGGCAATCGTTTTGACCGTTTCTTTATCTTTATGATGATTTGGCCCATTAGTCCGGCTGACTTTCTCTGTATGCTGGCCGCCCTGACCAAGATGAGTTTCAAGCGCTATATGACCATCATCATTCTGACCAAGCCCTTTACCCTCGTGGTTTATACCTACGGTCTGACCTATATTATCGACTTTTTCTGGCAAATGCTTTGACACATAAAAAATCCGTTTGGTTGCCCAAGCGGATTTTGTGCTTTATTTTGAAACTTCTTTTGCAAGAACAAAGTTTCCAAGTGTGGCAGAACCATTTCCTGCAACTGCTGGCGTCACGATGTAGTCACGCACGTCTGGTACTGGTAAGTATCCATTGAGAAGAGCTGTAAATTTCTCACGAACACGATCCAGCATGTGTTGTTGGGCCATGACCCCACCACCAAAGACGATCACGTCTGGGCGGAAAGTCACTGTAGCATTAACCGCAGCTTGAGCGATGTAGTAGGCTTGAACATCCCAGACAGAGCTGTTAAGTTCAATGTTTTCACCACGAATACCTGTACGAGCTTCTAGACTTGGACCAGCCGCAAAGCCTTCCAAACATCCTTTGTGGAATGGACAAACACCGTTGAATTCTTTTTCAATATCCATTGGGTGTTTAGCCACGTAGTAGTGACCCATTTCAGGGTGACCTACACCACCAATAAACTCACCACGTTGGATAACACCTGCACCGATACCTGTACCGATTGTGTAGTAAACCAAGTTTTCGATACGACCACCAGCATTATTACGAGCAACCACTTCACCATAAGCAGAGCTGTTTACGTCTGTAGTGAAGTACATTGGCACGTTTAGGGCGCGACGAAGGGCACCAAGCAAGTCCACATTTGCCCAGTTTGGTTTTGGAGTCGTCGTGATAAAGCCATAAGTTTTTGAGTTTTTATCAATATCAATCGGCCCAAATGAACCAACTGCAAGACCAGCAAGATTATCGAATTTTGAGAAGAACTCAATGGTTTTATCGATTGTTTCGATCGGAGTTGTTGTTGGAAATTGTGTTTTTTCTACAACGTTAAAGTTTTCATCACCGACAGCACAGACAAACTTTGTACCGCCCGCTTCCAAGCTTCCATATAATTTTGTCATGATAAACCTCTTGTTTTTATTTTCTTTATTATAGCATATTTCAAAAGTCTAAATTTCTCTATTTTTTAGCTTTTCCTCTGTAAATCTTACCATTCAAGCAAAAACGAACAAACATGTCATTTGTTCGTTTTCATTTTGAGAGGATTGATTAGATTTTCACTTCAATAACAGCATCTCCCTTCGCAACTGAACCTGTTGCGACTGGAGCTACTGAAGCGTAGTCAGCTGTATTTGTAACGATAACCATTGTTGTATCATCAAGACCAGCTGCAGCGATTTTGTTTGAGTCAAATGTTCCTAGAACATCGCCAGCTTTAACCTTATCACCTTGAGCAACTTTTGCTTCAAAACCGTCACCGTTCATTGTTACAGTGTCGATACCAACGTGAATCAAAACTTCAGCACCATCAGTTGTTTTCAAACCAAAAGCGTGTCCTGTTGGAAAGGCAATTGAAACTTCAGCATCAGCTGGTGCATATACCACACCTTGGCTTGGTTTCACAGCGATACCTTGTCCCATAGCTCCACTTGAGAAGACTGGGTCATTGACATCGGCAAGAGCGACAACATCACCGACGATAGGAGTTACAAGTGTTTCATTTCGAAGAGTTGCTGGAATGTTACCAGTTGTTTCTTCTTGGACCAAACGTTCTGTCTCTACTTCAGTAGCAACTTCTTTTTCATCCTCGTAACCAAACATGTAAGTGAGGGCAAAACCAAGTGCAAATGATACGGCTACCATGAGAAGATATTGTGCAAGTTGTCCGTTACCGATGTAAAGCATTGTACCAGGGATGACGGTGATACCATTACCAGTACCAGCAAGTCCAAGGATAGAAGCCAATCCACCACCGATTGCACCAGCAATCAATGAAAGGAAGAATGGTTTACGGAAGCGCAAGTTCACCCCGAAGATAGCAGGCTCTGTAATACCGAGGAAGGCTGAAAGAGCTGCTGGGAAAGCAAGTGTTTTTAGTTTTGGATTTTTCGTTTTAACACCAACCGCAACAGTCGCAGCACCTTGAGCTGTCATAGCAGCTGTGATGATCGCGTTGAATGGGTTAGCATGGTCAGCAGCAAGCAATTGAACTTCAAGCAAGTTGAAGATGTGGTGCACACCTGACACGACGATCAATTGGTGAACCCCACCGATCAAGAAACCACCAAGACCAAATGGCAAGCTGAGGATAGCTTTTGTAGCGATAAGGATGTAGTTTTCAACGACGTGGAAGACTGGTCCAATGACAAAGAGTCCAAGGATAGACATGACCAAAAGTGTCACGAATGGCGTTACCAAGAGGTCAATCACATCTGGAACAACCTTGCGGACAGCTTTTTCAAATTTAGCTCCGACAACCCCGATGATGAAGGCTGGAAGAACGGAACCTTGTAAACCAACAACAGGGATGAAACCAAAGAAGTTCATAGCTGTTACTTCACCACCTGAAGCAACTGCCCAAGCGTTTGGAAGCGAGTCAGAAACAAGCATCATACCAAGAACGATACCAACGGCTGGATTTCCACCGAATACACGGAAGGTTGACCACACAACCAAACCTGGCAAGATGATGAAGGCTGTATCTGTCAAGATTTGAGTGTAAGTTGTCACATCAGCTGGAAGTGTCATTCCAAGAGCAGTCAAGAGACCACGCACACCCATAAAGAGACCTGTCGCTACGATAACTGGGATGATTGGAACGAAAACGTCACCGAAAGTACGGATAGCACGTTGGAACCAGTTCCCTTGTTTAGCAGCTTCTGCTTTCATGTCATCTTTAGATGATGTTGGCAAACCAAGCGCAACAACTTCATCGTACATTTTGTTAACTGTACCTGTACCAAAGATGATTTGGTATTGACCTGAGTTAAAGAAAGCACCTTGAACTTTTTCCAAGTTCTCAATCACTTCTTTATTGATTTTTCCTTCATCTTTGACCATGACACGAAGACGAGTCGCACAGTGGGCAACACTGTTGACATTTTCACGTCCGCCCAAGGCATCGATGACTTTTTTTGCAATTTCCTGATTGTTCATTTGCAAAAATCTCCTTATATAAAATTTTGTTCTTGTTTGAAAGCGATTTTATCCGCCCTTACGACTATTATTTTATCATGTTTTAGAAATATGTCAAGCGTTTTGCAGAAAAAATATTCTATCCACTTAGTTGGCTCGCTTTAAGTTGATTGTTTTTGATTGTTTTATCAGGTATTCCTAAAAAATATAAGTTTGAAATCTTGGTTAAAAGGGTTTTATTTCATTATCTTTCATATTTTCGTGAAAATGTGATTGATTTCCTGCATTTATTTTGTGACAAACGTTTGACAGTTTTTTCTCTTTTTTAACATAAAAGTCTTGCTTTTTTTTCCGAAAACGGTTACTATTAAAAGTGATAAGATTTTTGGAGGAATGAAAGAATGGAATGGACTACTGAGCGTCGTTACAGACTTTATCAAGATTGGACGCAAGAAGAAATTAAGAATATTAAGGAAAATATGGCACAATCTCCGTGGCATACTCATTACCATGTTGAGCCAAAAACAGGACTTCTCAACGACCCAAATGGCTTTTCTTACTTTGATGGAAAGTGGATTGTTTTTTATCAGAACTTTCCTTTCGGTGCCGCCCACGGTTTGAAATCTTGGGTGCAATTGGAAAGTGAGGACTTGGTTCACTTCACAGAAACTGGTGTCAAAGTTTTGCCTGATACTCCATTAGATAGCCACGGTGCCTACTCTGGTTCTGCTATGCAATTTGGCGATAACTTGTTCCTATTCTATACAGGAAATGTCCGTGATGAAAACTGGATTCGTCACCCATACCAGATCGGGGCTTTGATGGATAAGGATGGCAATATTACGAAGATTGACAAGATCTTAATCGACCAGCCAGCAGACTCTACAGACCACTTCCGCGATCCGCAAATTTTTAATTTTAAAGGTCAATATTATGCTATCGTCGGAGGACAGGATTTGGAGAAAAAAGGCTTCGTTCGTCTCTACAAGGCTGTTGACAACGACTATACAAACTGGCAAGCTGTTGGCGACCTTGACTTTGCTAACGACCGCACTGCCTACATGATGGAATGCCCAAATCTGGTCTTTGTAGGAGAGCAACCTGTCCTTCTCTACTGCCCACAAGGATTGGATAAAGATGTTCTAGACTACGATAATATCTATCCAAATATGTATAAAATTGGGGCTTCCTTTGACCCTAAAAATGCCAAAATGGTAGATGTGTCTCAACTCCAAAATATGGATTTTGGTTTTGAAGCCTATGCAACCCAAGCATTCAACGCTCCTGATGGACGTGCTCTAGCAGTTAGCTGGCTTGGTTTGCCAGATGTTTCTTACCCATCTGACCGTTTTGACCACCAAGGAACCTTCTCTTTGGTCAAGGAACTCACTATCAAAGACGGCAAACTCTACCAATACCCAGTCGCAGCTATCAAGGACCTTCGTGCTACTGAAGAAACCTTCTCAAACCGTTCCAAAACCAAAAACACTTACGAACTCGAACTCAACTTGGAAGCTAATAGCCAGAGCGAGATTGTCTTACTAGCTGATCAAGAAGGCAAGGGACTTTCCATCAACTTTGACCTTGTAAATGGTCAAGTGACAGTGGATCGTAGCCAGGCTGGTGAACAGTATGCCCAAGAATTTGGAACTACACGTTCTTGCCCAATCGATAACCAAGCTACTACTGCTACGATTTTCATCGATAACTCTGTCTTTGAAATTTTCATCAATAAAGGAGAAAAAGTATTTTCCGGTCGTGTTTTCCCACATGCGGACCAAAATGGTATCCTGATTAAATCTGGAAACCCAACTGGAACTTACTATGAATTAGATTATGGTCGCAAAACTAACTGATGTCGCCAAACTTGCAGGCGTCAGTCCTACTACCGTTTCTCGGGTTATCAATAAAAAAGGGTATTTATCTGAAAAAACCATTCAAAAGGTTAATGAAGCTATGCGAGAATTGGGCTATAAACCCAACAACCTAGCTCGTAGTCTGCAAGGAAAATCAGCTAAGTTAATCGGTTTGATTTTCCCCAATATTTCCAACGTTTTCTATGCAGAATTGATTGACAAGCTGGAACACCAACTCTTCAAAAATGGTTACAAGACCATCATCTGCAACAGCGAGCACGATTCTGAGAAGGAACGCGAATACATCGAAATGTTGGAAGCCAATCAGGTGGACGGCATCATTTCGGGTAGTCACAACTTGGGAATCGAAGACTACAATCGCGTGACGGCGCCGATTATTTCCTTTGACCGAAACCTGTCTCCAGATATTCCTGTCGTCTCCTCTGATAACTATGCTGGTGGGGTTCTTGCTGCCCAGACCTTGGTTAAGACAGGCGCCCAGTCTATCATCATGATTACAGGGAATGACAATTCTAACTCGCCAACTGGACTGCGCCACGCTGGTTTTGCATCTGTACTCCCAAAAGCTCCTATTATCAATGTTTCCAGTGACTTTTCTCCTGTTAGAAAGGAAATGGAAATCAAAAATATCTTGACCCGTCAAAAACCAGATGCCATTTTTGCTTCAGATGACTTAACAGCTATTCTGGTTATTAAAATCGCTCAAGAACTGGGCATCTCTGTCCCAGAAGAGCTCAAGGTCATCGGCTATGATGGGACCTACTTTATCGAGAATTACTATCCTCAACTGGCTACTATTAAGCAACCTTTGGAAGAGATTGCCTGCCTTACCGTTGACCTCCTCTTGCAAAAAATCGAAGGCAAAGAAGTCGCAACAACTGGTTACTTCTTACCAGTTACTCTATTACCAGGAAAAAGTATTTAATACTCAATGAAAATCAAAGAGCAAACTAGGAAGCTAGCCGCAGGCTGTACTTGAGTACGGTAAGGCGAAGCTGACGTGGTTTGAATTTGATTTTCAAAGAGTATAAGCACAAGAAAACTCAGACCGATCGGTCTGAGTTTTTTTATGATCTTAAGTTTTCTAGATAACGCTGGGCAGTCTCTAAGTTAAAGATTTTATCTGCAATAAGGCGCTCTACTAGGGGAGCAACTTCAGATTCACTAGCACCTGCGAGAAGTGCCAAGGATTTAGCCTGCAATTTCATGTGGCCTTGCTGAATCCCTGTACTCACCAAGGCTTTGAGGGCAGCAAAATTTTGGGCAAGCCCGATAGACACGATAATCTGGGCTAATTCTTTGGCAGAAGGATTTCCCAGTAGTTCGTGACTGAGGGCTACACGAGGGTTAAGGCCGATAGAGCCACCCTTGGTCGCTACAGGCATGGGCAGGGTCATCTCACCAACCAATTCTTCTGTCTCCAAGTCTAGACGCCAAGAGCTAAGACCTTGGTAATGTCCATCTCGACTGGCAAAAGCATGGGCCCCTGCCTCAATAGCACGCCAGTCATTACCAGTGGCAATTAAAATGGCATCAATACCATTAAAAATCCCTTTATTGTGGGTAGTAGCTCGATAAGGATCAGCCTGCGCAAACTGGCTAGCCAAAGCTATTTTCTCCGCAATTTCTCGTCCTTGATCCTTTTGGCGACTCAAGTAGCGAAAGGCGATGCGACAGCTTGCAGTCACCAGAGAATCGGTCGCGTAGTTAGATAGGATTCCCATGAGACTCTGTCCCTGACTGAGTTCTTCTAAGACTGGTTTCAAGGCTTCCAGCATGGTATTGAGCATATTGGCTCCCATGGCTTCCTGGGTATCGACATGGAGATAGACAACGAGAAAGTCTGTTTCTCCCTTAATCTTCTCTACACGCAAATCACGCGCCCCACCTCCTCGTTTAACGATAGAAGGATAGGCTTGATTGGCAAGTTCCAAGAGTTCGGATTTCTTGCTGGCAATTTTCTCTTGCGCTTGTTCAAGATTAGCAACTTGATAAAGGGCTACCTGACCAATCATCCGGCGCTCATGAACCTGAGCAGTAAAGCCACCTGCTCGCTTGATGATTTTACTGGCATAGCTGGCCGCAGCAACCACTGAGGGTTCTTCTGTCACATAAGGAACTGTGTATTCCTGACCGTTAACGAGAACCTCTGGGACCAGCGAATAAGGCAGAGAAAAAGTTCCCACTACATTCTCACTCAGCTGGTCTGCCACAGTTACACTCATCTGTTCATCCTGCTCCAAACCCCCTTGTCTCTCAGGACTAAGGAGCGCCTGAGCTTTTAACAGCTCGAGGCGCTCTTGGTATGATTTTTTAGAAAATCCATTCCAACTTATCTTCATTATTTTTCAACCTTGCTATAACGGCGTTGGTGGTCAACAATTTCAACCAAGGTAAAATCTTGATTTTCATAGCCAGCAAACTGGGCAGAATTTGTTTCATCTAACTCTACTTCCTCAAAGAAGACTTTTTCATAGTCTGCAACAGACAGGGCAGTTCGTTGGTTGAGCTTGTTCAAACGGTCTTTATCCAGATAAGCTTCATATCCTTCAACCAATTCACCACTGAAGAACTCAGCGACAGCCCCACTTCCATAACTATAAAGGGCAATTTTATCCCCAGCCTTCAAGCTATCTGTATTTTCCAAGAGAGACAAAAGTCCAAGAAAAAGTGAACCTGTATAGATATTCCCCACCTTTTGACTGTAGAGAATAGACTGATCAAAATGGTTTTGCAAGAGGTCTTTTTTCTCTTGAGGCAAGTTCTTATCCATGATTTTTTTCAAGCCTTTTAGCGCTAATTTAGGATAAGGCAAGTGGAAGCAAACCGCAGCAAAATCATCTAAGGTAAGCTGGTAGCGTTTTTGGTATTCAAGCCAAGTCGTTTTCAAACTATCTAGATATTGTTGGGTAGAATAGACACCATTTACATAAGGGGTTGTTGAGTAATTTGGACGCCAGAAATCCATGATGTCACGAGTCTGAGCCACATTGTCGTTATTAAAAGCCATAATGCGTGGATTCTGTGTAATCAACATGGCCACACTTCCAGCACCTTGAGTTGGTTCTCCTGGGGTTTCAATACCGTATTTGGCAATATCACTGGCAATGACCAAGACCTTGGACTCTGGAGAATTTTCCACATGCAATTTGGCATAATGAAGGGCCGCTGTCGCTCCATAGCAGGCTTCTTTAATCTCGAAACTACGAGCAAAGGGCTGGATGCCCAGCAAACCATGCACAAAGACGGCTGCAGCTTTACTTTGGTCAATTCCTGACTCAGTAGCTACAATGACCATGTCAATTTCTTGTCTCTCTTGCTCAGTTAAAATAGAATCACTTGCACTGGCCGCCAAGGTCACGATATCCTCAGTTAGGGGCGCAATACTCAATTCCTTGAGCAAGAGTCCTTTGCTTAATTTTTCAGGGTCAATTCCCCTCGCTTCTGCTAAGTCTTGTAATTTCAAGACATATTGACTGGTCGCAAAACCAATCTTATCAATACCGATTGTCATATTTACCTCTGTTTTATCATTCATTGTAAAAAATCGTTCTATACTATTTTATCACAAATAGCAGTAAAAGAGAGAAAAAAGACTTGATTCACCAAATCAAGTCGCTTATTATTCTAACCATTATGCTGTTTTCGTAAGTAAGAATAAAGTCTGAGAATCACTGTTCCGCTAGCCATTCCAATGGAAATCACCAAAGCCAACATAACAACCAAGGTTGCACTAGCAATGGCATGACTGTAATCTCCTGTCACAAAAAAGGCAGTTGTCCGATAGGAAAGATAACCCGGAACCAGAGGTGCCAAGATGGCCAAGATAAAGACCACAGCAGGTGTCTTATAAAGAATACTTAAAATCTGGCTGACACAAGAACCGATAATGGCTGCAATAAAAGTAGCCACAATAACATTGGTCGGTTCCTTGAGCAAGAGATAGATTAGCCAGACAGCCATGCCCAAAATCCCTCCAGGTAAGAGCATAGAGCGTTGCACATTGAGTACGATTAAAAAAGTGATAATAGCAAGAAGACTTGCCACTGCTTGTAATAAAAAGGTTGTTAGTGTCATATTAGTTCATCAATACCAAGGCGACAGAAGTTCCTGCCCCTAAAGCAAGGGTAATGAGCAGAGATTCAAACATCTTACTCATACCAGAGTTTATGTGGTTAGTCATAATATCACGGACCGCATTAGTCAAGGCAATTCCTGGTACAAACGGCATGACCGCACCAGCTATAATCAAATCTGCTGTTGAAGGAAAGCCTGTATAGCTAGCCCAAAACTGGGCTATCATCCCAAAGACAAAGGCTCCAGCAAAGGCTGTCACAAAGGGAATTCGGATAAACTTCTCTACATAGAGGGAAAAGGCAAAACCAAATAAGGTAGCTACTCCTGCCCCAAGTGCGTCGTAGATATTTCCACTAAACATAATTGAAAAGAAAGGGGCGCTAAAGGTCGCAGCCAAAGTTACCTGCAACTTAGTATAAGGAAGGGGCTGGGCTTGCAAGGCCGTCAATTGCTTGAAGGCCGTCTCTAAATCAATCTGCCCCCCTACCAACTGACGAGAAATCTGGTTCACATCGCAGACTTTTTCGATGTTATAAGAAGAGGAAGTCACGCGTTTCATTCGCGAAATATTGGTATTTTCAATGGAGAAAAAGATAGCGGCAGGCATGGCAAGAACATTGCAATCCACAATCCCCTGCGAATGCGCAATACGGATCATGGTATCTTCTACACGATGAATCTCTGAGCCACTTTTGAGAAGAATGGTTCCAGCTAACATAATCACATCGATGACGGCATTTAATTCTCTTGATTCTTCCATGCGTTCCTCCTTTTATCAACTCCTTCTATTCTATCACAAATCCGGACTCAAAAAAAATCTTTGCCATGAAATCATGACAAAGATTCGTTTAATCACGAGAATTTTCGTGGTTTCCTTCACTATTTGGTTGATTCGGAGTAGGAACCGTTCCTTGTTGATTTCCTTGCTGGCCACCTTGTTGATTCCCTTGATTTGGAGTAGTAGGTGAACCTTGGTTACCACGTTGAACTGACGTTGAAGAGGAACTTGATGGTGGTATTTTGGGTTTATAAATCGAAATTTTAATACGTGTGCTGGCTAAATCAATTTTTCCACCCGCTTTTGGAGTCTGATCCACAACATTTCCTTCTGCTGTTCCTTCAGGAGCGGTTGACACTTCAACAACTTCAATATTAGCCTCTTTCACCCCAACAATTTGAATCAAATTATTTTTAGTGAATTCAAGACTTGAGCCGATATAACCCGGCATGGTTACACTAGTTACCTTTTTAGCAACTGTTAAAACAATCGTACTAGCCTTTGATAAGTCATACGTAGTTCCTGCTGCTGGTGTTTGTCTTAGAACCGTTCCTGGTTCACTTTCGCTAGATTCTTCCTCTTCCATCTTAATGAGATTTTCAGGAACCTTCTTATCCTTAAGTTCAGCTACGACATCCGTATACTTGCGTCCGACGTAATTGCTCAATTGGAAAGATTGCTTACCAGAAGAAACAATCAAATTGACCTTAGTTCCTTCTTTTCGGCCGCTACCAGCTTCTGGATCTGTACGGATAATCCGCCCTTCTTCCACCTTTTCACTAGCCTCTGATTTCTCCTCACCAATCTCAAAATTGGCTTTCTTGAGCGTTTCCTTAGCCTCCGCAACTGTCTGACCTGCCACATCTGGAATAGCAATGGTTGCAGGAGTTCTGGACAATATCCAAATCAGAGAGGCTGCCACCAATAGAATGCTGGCCAACAAAATCATATAACGAACTCTAAATTTCCGTTTCTTAACAGGCTTGGTTGCGTAATTGTCTTCTGAAGCCTGCTGACTAGGTTTCACAATCTGTGGCTTCGGACTTTGTGTTTGCACCTTAGGAATTGAGGTCAATGTGCTCTGGGATACTTTTGGTAGAGTCTTGGTATCCGCCTTAGTAGTATCGTCAAAGACTAACTTTGGCTCATTGCGACGATTGTAAGACAAGCTACTGGACAAGTCCACATACATCTCTGCAACTGACTGATAACGATCTGTCAATTTCTTGGCAGTTGCCTTGATAACAACATTCTCCAAAGCCTGAGGTACAGATGGATTTTCAGCTATAACCGATGGCAGTGGTTTCTGGAAATGCTGGAGGGCGATGGTCACCGCACTATCCCCGTCATAAGGGATATGACCTGTCAGCATCTCATAGAAAATAATCCCCATGGCATAGATATCACTCTGTACAGTAGCCTTAGAACCACGCGCCTGCTCTGGCGATAAATAATGAACTGAACCCAGCATCGAGTTAGTCTGAGTTAGACTCGTCTCAGCAAAGGCTACTGCAATCCCAAAGTCTGTTACTTTGGCAGTCCCATCTGGTGTCAAGAGGATATTTTGAGGTTTCAAGTCCCTGTGAACAATTCCTCGAGTATGGGCCAAACGCATGGCTAGGAGTATTTGTCCCATAATGCGGACGGCTTCTTCATTAGAAAGAGGATAGTGTTCCTTGATATAGCGTTTGAGGTCTAGCCCAGCAACATACTCCATTGCAAGATACTGTTGACCGTCTTCCTCACCAATATCTGTTATCCGAACGATATGAGGATGGTCCAGATCTGCCATGGCTCTCGCTTCCCGCTGAAAACGAGCCACTGCAATAGGATCTGTTTGGTAGTTGGTCCTCAGGACCTTCACTGCCACTTCTTCACCGTCCAAAATCAAATCCTTGGCCAAATAGACATCTGCCATGCCTCCTCGACCAATTTGTTTGATAATCCGATACCGCCCGGCAAAAATCTTGCCGATTTGGATCATTCTGTTGCCTCCTCATTAACAGCAATAAGGGCAACTGTGATATTGTCTAAACCACCTGCATTGTTGGCAAAACGAATCAAGGTTGCTGCCTTATCTGCCAAAGAAATATCGCTGGTTACAATATCAGAAATCTCACTGCCTGAAATCATATTTGTCAAGCCATCACTATTGAGTAAGAGATAGTCTCCCGGCTCAAGGGTGATCATTCCAAAATCAGGCTGAATTTCATCTTTTTGACCGATTGATTGGGTAATAATATTTTTCTGTGGGTGGCTAGCTGCTTCTTCAGGTGTCAATTGACCTGCCTTGAGCAATTCATTGACTAAAGAATGGTCGCTCGTTAACTGGTGGTATTCTTCTCCACGAATCAAACCGATACGAGAATCTCCGATGTGAGCATAAATAGCCTGATTATCAATAATGGCTACAGCCTCAAGGGTTGTTCCCATTCCTTTATAGGCTTCATTTTGTCCCAATTGGTTAATCCTTTGATTTTCAATCTCAAGGTTGTTAGCAAACCATTCACGTACTTCATTAACTGTATCGATTTGAGTATCTACCCAAGCTACACCTAGGTCTGTTACCGCCATTTCACTAGCGATATTCCCTGCGCGATGACCTCCCATACCATCAGCTAGGATAATCATGGTACGTCCAGCTCTATTGACATAGTGGTTGACATAGTCTTGGTTATTTGTTCGTTTCTGACCAACATCTGTTAATAATGAAATTTCCATGTGTTAGTTCCTTCCTAATCCGATATCTTGCGAAATTGACTGATGAAGAATCCATCACTTCCATACAATTCAGGTGTGATGAGGATACAGCCATCTTTCATGATATCCTTACATTCATGTTCTAGTGTTACTTGCTCAAATTCAGGATGACTTTCTAAAAATGCCTGTACGACTTGAAAGTTCTCCTCTGAGACAATAGTACAGGTACTATAAGTTATTATACCACCTTTGCGTAGTGTTTGACAAACACTACCTAATATTTCTAGCTGAATTTCCTGCAAGGACGCGAAATCTGCCGTTTCTTTATTGTATTTGATATCTGGTTTGCGGCGCAGAAGACCAATTCCTGAACAGGGAGCATCTACCAAAATCTTATCAAATGAATCCTGACCAAAAAACTCATGTACCTTTCTGGCATCCAATTTTTGCCTTTGAATCCGATCTGCAACTCCTAAACGTTGGGCATTTTCTTGGATTAAGTCCAACTTGTGATCGTAAAGGTCCAAAGCCGTAACCTGACCTGTCGTTAGATAAGAGGCTATATGGGCTGTTTTCCCACCTGGAGCCGCACAGGCATCTAGAACCTGCTCACCACCTTGTAAATCAAGAGTGGGAGCAACCAGCTGACTAGACTCGTCTTGGATAGTAATAGCACCCTCTGAAAATAGGTCATGGCCTGCAAAATGCCCCTGCTCCTTGACGAGACCAGAAACAGACAAAGGTGAATCACTAGCCTCCAACAAGGCTTGAATTTCCTCTTTTCGGCTTAAATCAGTCACTCGGATACTAGCCTTGTTGCGCACCAAAAGACTTTCAAAAATAGCTTGTGCTCGCTCTTCGCCGTACTCTTCTTTGAGCTTGGCAACTAGCCAAACCGGGAGAGAATAGGCAATGGAGTCACGCTTATTTTTTCGTTTGATGCTGTTGATATCTGGCCAGCCTTCACGTAGAATACGACGAAGGACGGCGTTGACCAATTTTTCACTGCCTTTTTTACGGACTTTGGCCAATTCTACTGCTTCATTGACCACAGCATGGTCTGGAATCTTGTTCAAATAGCGGAGCTGGTAGGCACTCATGAGAAGAAGGACATAAAGCCAACTATCTAACTGGTCTCTGTCTTCGATAAAGTGGGATAGGTACCATTCCAGAGTCAGTTTACGGGCTACCGTTCCATAGACCAGCTCGGTCACCAAGCCCTTGTCCGCTGCTGAAAGTTGACTTCCCTTGAGATGCTTATTTAAGGCGATATTTGAGTATGCTTGATTGATAAAAACATCCTCTAATACTGCTAGGGCTAAACTTCTAGCCGTTCCTACTTTAGTCACCAAATCGTTCTCCTACAGTCAATGTACGTCCAACTCCATTGAGGAAGGAAGCAATGTCCATCTTAGGTTTACCAGCCGGCTGCACTTGTTTGAGGGATAGAGCCCCTTCTGCCGTTGCGACAATCAATTCTTTCTTACCAATAGATAGGATCTCACCTGGATTTCCCTGACCTTCTACTGCTAGAGCTTCATAAATCTTAAAGCGGTCGCCCTTAAGGAAAGTATGGGCAACAGGCCACGGATTCATTCCACGGATTTGGTTAAAGAGTTGACGATTGGTTTTATTCCAGTCCAGTTTTTCTTCTTCTGGCTTGATATTTGGCGAGAAAGTAACCTGACTTGGATCCTGCGGTTCAGGTTTGATGTCACCAGCAATGTAGGCAGGCAAAGTATCCAAAAGCAAATCACGACCAACAAGAGCTAATTTCTCAAACAAGGTGCCAACATTGTCCTCATCAGTGATAGGAATACTGCGACGAGAAATCATATCTCCTGCATCCATTTCCTTAACCATTTCCATAATGGTCACACCAGCTTCCTCATCCCCTCGAATCAAGGCATAATGGATTGGCGCTCCACCACGATGTTTAGGAAGAAGAGAAGCGTGAACGTTGACAGCAAAGTCCATGCTATCAAGGAGTTTACTTGGGAGAAACTGCCCAAAAGCAGCAGTCACAATTCCATCTGCTCCTAAATTCATAATAGCTTCCATCTCTGGACTTCCAGATAATTTTTCAGGTTGGTAGATAGGAAGTCCTGCCTCTTTGGCAGCTTGTTTAACTGGGGTTTCCTGGATCACTTTTTTACGTCCGACAGCACGGTCTGGCTGGGTCACAACGGCTAGAATTTCGTAACGGTCATCTGTCAAAAGCCCTTTTAAGACTGTTGCTGAAAAGTCGGGGGTCCCCATAAAGATTAATTTTGTCATATCTTCTCCTTTTTATAAAAATTGCTGTGGCTCATGGTCAATGCTGAGACGAAGCTCACTATTTTCCCTTTCTTGAGTCAAGGCTAAGACCTGGTTGAGGGTCTTTCCTAGCTCATCTTCTAAACGGTATTTAATTAAAATCTGGTAATGATAGAGGTTGTGGGTACGAGCAATCGGTTTTGGCGTTGGCCCGAGAATGTGACTGGTATCTGACAAGCCTGACCGCAAAATGTTCATAACTTCATAGGCACGTTTGACCACCTCTTCTTCCTTCTTGTGAGAAAGGGTAATACCAATGGTGAAATAGTAAGGTGGATAGCCTAGTTGACGTCTGATTCCCATTTCATAGGCATAAAAGCCTTCATAATCCTGATCCTTGGCAAATCGAATAGCATAGTGCTGCGGATTATAGGACTGAATCAAAACCTGACCAGCTTTTTCAGCACGACCTGCCCGGCCTGCTACCTGAGTCAAGAGCTGGAAGGTTCTCTCAGAAGAACGGAAATCAGGCAGATTTAAGGCTGTATCTGCATTGAGAACTCCTACTAGGGTCACATTGGGAAAATCCAAGCCCTTGGCAATCATCTGTGTCCCCAGCAAGATATCCGCTTCTCCTCGCCCAAACTGATCAAGCAGAGCTTGATGACTTCCTTTCTTGCGCGTCGTATCTACATCCATCCGCAGAATGCGGGCTTGAGGGAAGAATTCTGCTAGTTCATCGTAAGCTTTCTGAGTTCCCGTCCCATAGTAACGAATGCTGCGACTCTTACAGTTAGGACAGACCTGAGGGATATCCTTGGAGAAACCGCAATAATGGCAATTCATAGTCTTGGTATCCATGTGCAAGGTTAGAGAAATGTCACAGTTGGGACAAGTATCCACAGTCCCACACTCTCTACACATAACAAAGCTAGAATAACCACGGCGGTTTAGCATGAGAACTACCTGCTCTTTTTTAGCCAGACGGTCCTGAATAGCTTCTAGCAAAGGAGGCGTAAAGTTTGACGTCTCATTTTGTCCAATATAGTCCCGAAAATCAATCACTTGAACCTCAGGAATCGTAGCTAAAGGATTGGCACGTTGGGTCAGACGTAAGTGTTGATAGACGCCTTTTCCAGCCCGAGCACGGCTCTCTAAGCTCGGTGTCGCAGACCCAAGTACCAGAGCTGCTTGATTGTACTGAGCCCTTAAAATAGCAACCTCTCTGGCATGGTAACGAGGATTACTATCCTGCTTATAAGTCGCTTCATGCTCCTCATCAATTATCATGACACCCAGATTTTTCAGAGGAGCAAAGATGGCCGATCTGGCACCAACCACAACTTGGGCATCGCCGCGTTCCACCTTGCGCCATTCATCATACTTTTCACCATTGGACAGGCCTGAGTGAAGAATGGCCACTTTCTCACCAAATCGAGCAATAAAACGCTCCGTCATCTGAGGAGTCAAGGAAATCTCAGGCACCAGCAAAATAGCTGTCTTGCCCTTATCCAAGGCTCCTTGGATAATCTGCAAGTAAACTTCTGTCTTCCCACTTCCTGTAATCCCTTGAAGGAGGAAGGGAGGCTGAAGACTGCCAATAGCACTCACAACAGCATCTCGCGCCTGTCTTTGCTCAGGATTTAATTCCAAAGGCTGACTTGCCTCAATGCCTTCAAAATAAGCAGCCGAGCGTTGAACTTCCTTTTGGATTATGGTAACAACACCTTGTTTCACAAAGAAGTTGACTTGCTCCCGTGAGTAGGACTCTAACAAACTAGCCAAGGAAGCACTCTCAGGATGAGACAGCAAATAGTCTCTCAGTTCTAACTTTTTTTTGGCGCGTGTAGAAATCTCTACACTTTCTAATTGAGCAAGGTCTACCTTATACCAAGACTGGGTCTTGACCTTCTTTTGATCGACTGCTTGATACTCCAGACCAAGCAGGCCTTTTCTAGTCAAACGCATCATTTCAGCTTGCTTACCTAAATCCAGAGAAGAAAAGGCAAGCGAATCCTCTGAACCAAACAGACGCTCTCGGTCTTCCTGACTCAGACCTTCCAGAGGATAGAGAATCTTGTCATAGCTGGAGTTCAGAAATCCTGGCAACATAGCCTTGAGGATAGAGATTTTGTAAGAAAATACAGATTTGCGGAGCTCCTCAGCCAGCCAGATTTGCTCTTGAGTGAGAACAGGAGAAAAATCCAGCACCTCAGCAATATCTTTTAAATCTTGCTCCATCTCTTCCTCATTTGATTGAGACTCCAAACCAAGAACAATTCCTTGAATCAGGCGATTCCCCTTACCAAAGGGCACATGGACCCTCATCCCAACTTCCAGCATTCCCTCAAATTCCTCAGGAATCCTGTAACTATAGGGCTGATCCGTCTGCATCAAGGGCACATCTACAATAATCTTGGCTATAGCCATCCTCTCACCTCCTCCTTGTCAGTACATTCTTGCAATAGAAAAAATAAGATTGAGTCCCCCCAACCTTAAATTTTTTCACCATCTTCTTTTTCTTTAGCGATTTGCTCTTTGATTTTCTTTTCTTCTTCTTCTTTGCGGCGTTTCTCTTCTTCGATACGGCGACGCACTGCTTCACGTTTTCCTTCTGGATCTGGGTGAATCGTAACGTTTCCTGATTCGATTTCTTCTAAAGCGCGAAGAGTTGATTTTTCAGATTTGAAACCTTGAGTTGCTGGCGCACCTGCTTCTAATTCGTGGGCACGTTTTGCTTCCAAGATTACGAGTGAATATTTTGATGGAACCTTGTCGAGCAAGGTATCAATAGAGGGTTTTAACATCATTTGCTTGTACCTATTTTCTAAATTTTATCGGGTAGTTGGAGATTTTGGTAACATCTCCTGATAGTGACCAATGACACGATCCACACGGAAGTGCTCTGCTTCGATAACACGTTTGACACGCTCAGCAGCTAGGGGCACCTGATCGTTGACAATCGCATAATCATACTCACGCATAAGGGCAATTTCTTCCTTGGCTTTCTCGATTCGTTGGGCAATCACTTCTGCACTGTCTGTTCCACGACCTACTAAACGATCTTGCAATTCATCCAAATCTGGTGGTGTCAGGAAGATAAAGACAGCATCTGGAACCTTTTTCTTGACCTGAAGAGCGCCTTGAACTTCAATTTCAAGGAAAACATCGATTCCCTTGTCCAAGGTTTCGTTGACATAGGTCAGAGGAGTTCCATAGTAGTTGCCGACATATTCTGCGTATTCCAACATCTGTCCTTGACGAATCAGCTCTTCAAACTCTTCACGAGTACGGAAGAAATAGTCAACACCGTCCACTTCTCCAGGACGTTGTGCGCGTGTCGTCATCGATACAGAGTATTGAAATTGGTTTTCAGAACTCTCAAAAATCTCTCTTCTAACCGTTCCTTTTCCAACCCCTGAAGGACCAGAAAAAACGATTAGTAAGCCTCGGTCTGCCATTGTGTCTCCTTTTAGTCAGTCTGTGAAATAACATTTCTAGAATAATGGCAAAAAGCCAGATTATCCTTTACAGTCTTTCTATCTAGTGTAACAAAAAAGCAGTAATTTTTCAACTGCTCTTTCTTATTTATTTAGCATAATCTACTGCACGAAGCTCGCGAATCACGGTTACCTTGATATTTCCAGGGTAATCGAGATTGTTTTCAATTTTCTCACGAACTTTGTGAGCCAAGATTGTGACTTTGTCGTCTTTGATTTGTCCTGGATTGACCATGATGCGGATTTCACGTCCTGCTTGAAGGGCAAAGCTATTCTGTACTCCTTCAAAGCCGTTCGCAATTTCTTCCAAATCATGAAGACGTTTGATGTAGCTTTCAAGAGACTCACTACGAGCACCCGGACGGGCAGCGCTCAAAGCATCTGCTGCAGCAACAATCACTGCAATGACGCTTTCGGCTTCGACATCACCGTGGTGGCTAGCAATTGTATTCACCACAACTGGATGTTCCTTGTACTTACGAGCCAATTCCATACCGATTTCAACGTGGCTACCTTCAACCTCACGGTCAATGGCTTTTCCGATATCGTGAAGGAACCCTGCACGACGAGCAAGAGCCGCATTTTCACCAAGTTCGCTCGCCATGATACCAGCTAACTTAGCAACCTCAATCGAATGACGTAAGACATTTTGTCCATATGAAGTACGGAACTGCAAGCGACCCATGATTTTCATCAAGTCTGGATGAAGGTTTGGTGCCCCAATTTCATAGGCAGCAGCCTCACCGTATTCACGAATCTTATTGTCAATCTCTTGACGGTTTTTCTCAACCAACTCTTCGATACGAGCTGGGTGGATACGACCATCCTTGAGCAACATTTCCATAGTCATACGGGCAATTTCACGACGAATCGGGTCAAAACCTGATAAGGTCACCACTTCTGGTGTATCGTCGATAATCACATCGACCCCTGTCAAACTTTCAAAGGTACGAATGTTACGACCTTCACGACCAATAATGCGTCCCTTCATAGTATCGTCTGGCAGGTGAACCGTTGAGTTTGTTGACTCCGCCACATATTCACCAGCGATACGTTGCATGGCTTGAACCAAGATGTCCTTGGCCATTTTGTCAGAACGTTCCTTGACCTCTTGCTCAGCTTCACGAATGCGGCTAGCAATCTCCTTGGTCAAGTTTTCCTCTGTCTGAGCCAAGATAATATCTCGTGCTTCTGCCTGAGACAGGGCACCAATACGCTCTAGCTCTGCTTCTTTTTGTCTTTCGACTTCCTCTAATTGCTCTTCACGCGCATCAAGGTTTTTCGCTCTATCAGAAATACTTTGTTCTTTTTGTTCAAGTGTTTGTTCTTTACTCGTCAAATTGTCGTCCTTACGGTCAAGGCTAGTAGCTCTCTCTGTCAAACGACTTTCGATTTGTTTGAGTTCTTGACGTTCTGATTTGAATTCAGCGTCCACTTCTTCACGGTATTTTCTGGCTTCTTCTTTGGCCTCCAATAGTGCTTCTTTTTTAAGAGACTTGCTTTCACGTTTAGCTTCATTAACAAGTAAATCCGCTTCACGTTCAGCTTGTCCACGTAAATTAGTTGCTTCTTGTTCAGCATTTAAAAGCATCAACTCTGCAGCTTCCTGAGATGATTTCATCTTGGCTGAGATGCTGACATATCCAATGACTAAACCAATGATGACGGCAAAAACAGCAATCGCAAGCGACATGATTTCCATGTTTTTACCTCATTTTATTGTTATTCCGAATGACATACATTCTTTTACATTCTACCATAAAAAAGTGATTTTCACAAACCTAAAATAGAATATGTTTTGGGGAAATTGGAACACATTCACAAAAATAAAATTGTTATTTAGAAATAGTAGTTTAGTAGAGACTTGAGAAAAAGCCTACTTTTCAGTAGACTTAGTTTATTTCTATTCTAATCGGTACTCTTCCAAAATTCTGCTCTGCTATACTTGGATTTCCCAGTTGGTAAATCTGGTCTGCCTTTTGGGTCATAGCATCCCAAGGTTCTTTGCCAATTCGGCTGACTAGATCGACCTGCCCTTTCAAAGACTTGAGATGTTGCCTGCCTTTTTCAGTAAAGCCAAGAACATGGATGCCTTCTGGCAAGTCACTTTCTCTAGCCTGCACCAAGATATAGGTCAAAAGGCGTCTGACACGCGCCTTGGTGTAACGTTTGGTCGCAACCGCCTCAATCAAGTCTTCCACAGACTGGACTGTCTTGATGGTCTCTTTAATGCGCACAGCCATTTCTTGATTGACCTGATAGATGGTGGTTATGTCGGGATTTGACAAGATTTGATAGCGGAGCAAAGGAAAATAGTCTTCCCAGCTCACTTTACTGGTCTGCTCAAATAGGGCAACAGAAGGCATAAATCGTTCTAAGAAATCTTTGTCCCTTTGGTGCTGACGGAGGGCTGTCGCCGAGGCGAAGTCCACATCCTGGTCCACAGAATGGTAACCAGCCCCCTGACGCTGAATCGGATACAGCTTGATATTTCGTCCCGCAACCGCCTTGGCATAGGCCAAAGCAAGAACATGATTGGGTGTATGGCCTGAAAAATCAAGACCAGCAAATTCCTTCCACATGGCTTGGGTTTTCTGGGGATAGGAGAGAGAATCAGGCAGATTTTCCACAAAATTCTCCATCTCTCTACCTTGCTCTGCGTATAAGTCAGCGATTTTTTGATAATCCAGAACTTCTTCTGTTCCAAAAGCGAGGCTATCAATACCCAACCGAGCCAAGATATCCACAGCCCCTTGGCCGAAGAAATCCGCCGCCTGAACACTGACTAAAAATGGCAATTCCACTACCAGATCCGCTCCATTTTCCAGCGCCATCTGGGCTCGTGTCCACTTATCCACGATAGCAGGCTCTCCACGCTGCATGAAATTCCCTGACATGGCAACGATTTTCAGTCCCTCAGCCTGATTTAGCAGGTACTTATGCCCATTATGAAAGGGATTAAACTCCGCGATAATACCTGTGATGGTCATGATAATCTCCTACTTCTGCGCGACAAAAAACCAACGGGTGCTAGTTTCTGTAGGCTCTTTGTCCTCAAAGTCCGCATAAAGTTTGAAGGACTTGAAACCAGCCTGTTCCAGCAAAATATCATAGGTCAGGACCTCATAAGTCCGCTCCTCATGCACTTCATCGTGGCGACTAAAGGAACCGTCAGCCTCCTTGATAAAAAAGGTCAACTCATGCACGATGGAGTGAGGTGCTTCGTCCTCGTAGGTATCCCAGAGCATGGCGAAATCTTCCGCATTTTCATGGTAGGAATAGCCTGGAAAAACTTCATCTGTCTGGTAGGTGGAATGCACATCAAAGATAAAGACACCATCATCATTGAGGGCATTATAAACTTCTTTGAAAACATCCCCCACTTCCACTTCATCCTGCATGTAGCAGATAGAGTCCGAATAACACGTGACAAAGTCGAATTTCCCTGCCTTGGATAAATCCAGCATATTGCCTTCAATAAAATCAATCTTTTGCTTGGCCGAAGCCGCTCTCTTTTCAGCAATCTTCAACATATCCCCACTCAAGTCAAGTCCAGTCACATCAAAACCAGCCTGAGAGAAGCGCACAGATTGAATTCCTGTCCCACAAGCCAGCTCCAAGAGTTTCTTTCTCTCCTTGTTTTTAGGCAAGTGACGCAGAGAAAAATCCGTCCATTTGTCATATAAACTATCGTCCATCACAGCATCGTAAACAGCCGCAAAGGTTTCATAAGTTGCCATAATCATGATACCAAGAGCTCCATGGTAAACACTACTAGCCCTATACCTTTCTATCCATTTTTTCTAAAATAAGCAAAGAAACCCAGTTGACTGCAACTGAGTTCGTCTTCTAAGCAAGAGTTTCAGATAAATCTACTGAATCCGCCTCATGCCATAGTTTTTCTAGGTTATAGTGGGCACGCATTTCTTCTGAAAAGACATGCACAACGACAGCACCAAGGTCCAGCAAGACCCAACCTCCAGCTGCGTCGCCTTCGACATGACTGCCTTTAAATCCTGCTTCCGCTACTTTTTCACGGATATTATCAGCGATAGTATCCAACTGACGGCTATTCATAGAGCTAGTGATCACAAAGTAGTCTGTCACACTGGTCAATTCTTGTACGTCAAGTGCGAGAATATCCTCCGCACGTTTCTCATCAGCCGCTTTCACGACTAGTTCTAGTAATTCTTTTTCGTTCATTTAGTCCTCTTTCTAGAAAATATGCTTGTAATCTAGGACATCTGCAAAGCGCCCCTCCCAAATGCCCTCATAAAATTCATTTATCGTTTCTGCTGGAATGTCTTTCCCATCAAACGTTGTGCAAGTTCCTTCTGGAATAATAAGCTGATAGCCATATTCAAAGGCAACCTTGACAGAGGTATCCACACAATATTCTGTCTGCATACCACATAAAACTAATTTTTCAATCCCCTGTTTATCCAAGTATTCTTTTAAACCAGTTTCTTTGAAAATACTGTTATACTTCTTCTGAAAGACCTTTTCATTAGGTTTTCGACTTAAAAGCTCAGATAACTGCCAATCTTCTGATGTTTGAGCTTCAGCGTTCTCAATATGTTGAACATAGACAATTTCAATATTCTTGCTTCTAGCCTGGTTTTGTAAATAAGAAATTTTTTCCAATAGACTATTTGTCTGAAAACCAGTTTCCACTAAAATATTCTGAACATCAATGATTATAAAAGCCGTCTTCATTTAGTCCTCTTTCAAATAGTGCACAAAGGCGTTATAGGTTTCAAGGGTTTGGGGATAGATAGAGAATCCCTGATGAGCTAGATGCTCCACGGTACGAGCTGTTTCGTAGGCCACCGCCTTATTAAGCGATAAACTTGCAATCTCACGTGCCACATCTACTCCAGGAAAGGCTCGATTATGCTCGGTATAGTCTGCGACGTAGATGACCTTATCAAGATCTGTCATCTGATCCGCCCCAACTGTATGGATTTCAATGGCTCGCAGAATTTCTGAATCATGTAAATCCAAATCTTCCTGAATTTTGTAAATTCCGACCATCCCATGCCAGACATTATTGCCCCAGTTTTTGAGGTTAGGGTCTAGCTGATAACGGTCAATCAAATTCAGAAATTCCTGATCTGACAACTTTTTAGCATAGTCATGAAGGAGACCTGCTAGACCGGCTTTCTCAGTATCCACACCAAATCGCTGGGCCAGTTCTATGGCTGCACGCTCTACTCCCAAGCAATGGGTTAAACGTTTTTCAGGTAGAAGCTCTGCCATTTTTTCCAACAAAGCCTCACGAGAGCAGTTGATATAGTCTTGATAGGGCATCAGTAGAGCCCCTCCTTCTCGATGTAGTCTAGCACAGGCTGAGGCAAGAGAAAGTTGGGTTTCCGACCTTGGTCAAGGAAGTCCCGCACCATGCTAGACGAAATATCCATGAGAGGCACATCCACCCAGATAACGGGATAGGAAGTCCCTGCCTTGTAGCGTGGGCGCTGAACCCCTACAAACTGAACCATGTCGACCAGCTCATCAATTCGGTACCACTTAGGCAGATAGTCCACCATATCGGCACCGATGATAAAGTAATAATCCGTATCTGGATTCTTCTCTGTTAAAATCTTCATAGTGTCGTAGGTATAGGAAATGCCCTTGCGCTCCAACTCAATAGTTTCAATGTCCAGACCTTCAATCCCCTCAATCGCCAACTCAAGCATCTTGAGACGATGGTGTTCAGGAATGGTTTCTTTTTTATCTACGTGAGGAGGTTGGTATTCAGGCATAAGCAGAACTTGATCTAGTCCCAACTGCTGACGCACTTGATCCGCAACAATGAGATGGGCATTGTGAACAGGGTTAAAATTCCCCCCTAAAATCCCGACTTGTTTGCGTTTTTTCTCCTTGATTTCTGGCTCCAACTCTACCTTGGTAAAGGGAGTCAATAGTTCGATTGCCATAGGCTAGTCTCCTTTATTTCTCTGTAAAAACAGTTGTTTGGAGTTTCAGTCTTAGATTTCTTTGACTTTCTTAGAAATCTTGCGATTTTCTTTC
The DNA here is from genome assembly GCF_023110375.1 of Streptococcus mitis. Lineage (GTDB taxonomy): Bacteria > Bacillota > Bacilli > Lactobacillales > Streptococcaceae > Streptococcus > Streptococcus mitis_CI. The sequence continues at coordinate 180,295 of NZ_JALDVV010000002.1, forward strand.
TTGCTGGATTGTTTAAACAAGATTAAGATTCGTCCGATTTTTTGGACTGTATCCACACCGATTTCTTCTTCCAAAATTTCAGCTACTTCGTGGATATTTTCATCGGTGTTTTGCAAAAGAGTAACCTTAATCAATTCGCGTGCGTCAAGTGCCTGACGAACGCTGGTTTTGATTTGGTCGTTAAGTCCATTTTTACCGATTTGGATGATGGGTTTGAGGGTGTGTGCCTGACTGTTGAGGAAGGCACGTTGTTTTGATGTTAATGACATAATTTCTTCCTTGTTTTTTTGATAGTTATTTTAGGTGGTGAGGGACGGTCGGAACTAATTTTTCAAAGATCTCATCTTTGAAAAATGGATTTCCTGACCTCACAATTGAGCCTAGGTCTCAATTATGCCCCTTACCAATCTAACGATTGGCAATCACACCACGGCAATAACTATCTTTTTATGAGCTCACTTTGTTCGCTCAGTGATTTCATTTTAAATAATTGCTTTTCGTGTGACGACTGCGACGCCTTCTGGTGCCCAGACGGCGACTTTTGCTGTGCCTGTTACGCGAATCCAGCCTAGGCCTGAGATAACTAGGTCTGTCTTGTCCTTGATGGTAAATACATGTTGGACTAGTTTTGGAAAATCTTCTTTTTCCTTGCTATTTGGTGGTGTCAGAAGGGTTCCTACATGCTTGTCATAGAAAGCACTAGCTCCTTCAAGCTTGGTTCGGTGGAGTTTGAGTTCATTATCAAAGAAGGCTGTGAATCCTTGCTTTTCACCCGCAATGAAGTCAAAGCGTCCGAGACCGCCTAGAAACAGTGTTTGTTCAGGATTGAGCTGATAGGTTTTGGGTTTAATTTCCTTTTTAGGGCTGACATACTTGAGGTTTTTAGCCGTCAAGTAGTGAGCCATCTGGTGGCGGTGGATAATTCCCGGCGTATCGTAGATATAAGAACCGTCGTCAAGCGGAATCTCAATTTTGTCCAAGGTTGTCCCTGGGAAGCGCGAAGTCGTGATGACATTCTGATCACCCGTGATTTCTTGAATGATGGCATTGATGAGGGTTGATTTTCCAACGTTTGTCACGCCAACAACATAGACATCACGGCCCTTACGGTAGTGTTCGATTTTGTCAATGACTTCCTTAATAGCATGTTTATTTTGTGCCGAAGTTAGGACGACATCGACTGGACGAAGACCTTCTTCGTGGGCACGTTCCATGAGCCACTGGCTAATCTTGCCTGGTTTAACAGACTTGGGTAGAATATCTTTTTTATTTCCCACTAAGAGGACATCATTACCCGATACAAAACGTGGTAAGCCTGGGATGACAGAGCCATTAAAATCAAAGATATCAATGACATTGACCACTAAGGCATCACTGTCTCCCACCTCGTGCAAGAGCTTGAGGAAATCATCGTCCGTCAACTGGACATCCGTGATTTCATTGTAGTGGCGGAGACGGAAACAGCGTTGGCAATAGACTTCGCCAGTTTCCAAACCTTTTTCGAGTGCCGACTGGGGGGTAAAACCAAGACCAGCCTTGTCTGTCGTCTGAATGGTTGCTCCACAACCAATACAGAGAATTTCTTCCATAATTAAATTCCTTTTTTATATGTAATCGGTCCGTACGTTTCAGTGATTTTTCGCTTCACACGGCGCTCACGAGCTCGATTAATCTGCGTTTTGATTGAGTCATGTTGGACCAAGGGTTTGACTAAAATCGAGCGAATGCCTGCACGGTGGGCTGCTCGTATATCTGTCATGAGCTGGTCGCCAACCATGACCACTTCACTTTTCTCATAATGAAATTCCTTCATGGCACGGTCAATCCCAAATGTGAAGGGCTTCAGAGCCCAATAAACGTAGTCAATCCCAAACTTCTCAACTGCTCGTTGGACGCGTTTTTTAGTGTTATTTGATACCACAATAATGCGAATGCCCGCGTCCCGAAGATCATGTAGCCATTGCTTCATCTCTGGCGTCCCGTCAGGGTTGTTCCAAGCAATGAGGGTATTGTCCAAATCGACCAAAACAGCCTTGATTCCATGCGCCTGCAGGCTTGGGACTGTCAGATCATAGACTGCTTCCACAGCAAAGTCTGGCATGTAGTTTTCAATCACCATTTTGGCTCCTTTTCTTTTATTTTCTAGTAATTTTCTTCAGCCATTGAGATAAGGCCACCCATAAAATCAAGCTAGTCATTAAGATATAAATCCAAGCATTTGGCTCTTCTGTAAATGGTAGAGGAACATTCATTCCGAAGAAACCTGTAATAACCGCAAGTACTGCTAGTAAGACGGAGATAATAGTCAAAATTGACAAACTATCATTCAAGTTATTGTTTAGGATGTTGTTGTAAGAAGCTGAGAGTTGTTGCAAGACTTGAGAAATCAAGTCTGTCATAGACACCAACTGATGGGCTTCAATCATGGCATCATCAAACTGCTCTCGTTCGACATCATTAAATCTCCGATAAAGAGCATGGCCCTGGATATGTTCCAAGAGGAGTCGATTTTGTTTTGCTGCTGCTGTCAAGTAAACCATACCAGTCTCCAAGTCAGAGAGGGCGAAGAGATTTTTCTTTGTTGTAGTTTGACGTAGCAAGGCACTAATTTCGTCCTTACTTTTATCCATCTCTTCAATGACAGGATAATAAGCGTTACTGATAATCTCTAAACCAGCAAAGAGAAACTTGTAAATAGAAAGCGACTCATGGCTATCCAGATAAGCTGACATCTGATCAATGACATAAGCATTCTTATGGTTGCTGATGGTAATCATTCGTTGTCTTTCGACGATAAAGGTCATGGGAATCGCTTCATAATATTCTTTGTCTTTTTCTAAATCAAGAACATTATAAATAAAGGTTACCGTCTCCGTTTCACGGTTATAATCCATATGAGCTCGTTCATTTCTATCCAGAGCATACTCAATGGTTTCCTTGTCCAATCCATAGATGTCAGAAAGATCTTCCATATTTTTAATCTTATCCACATCAAGGTCTATCCAGGTACAACCATTGCCCAACTGCTTTTCTAAAACCATCTTTTCTCCTTTATTAAACTCTTTCTATTGTACCACAAATTACTTAAAATAACAGGTCTAGTCTGTGCGTGAGAAATTGCTGACGACGGTGATATTCCGATTGGGAACGAAGTGCAGAACCTGATCTTCTCCTCTGAGTTGCGTTGTTCGAATGCCGACACTGACAACCTTGCCCGATACGGTAATAGGACCATTTGTCAAAACGACCTCATCTCCCACATCCAGTTGACGTTCAAAGAGGATGAAAAAGCCATTGATGACATCAGATAGAAAGCCTTGGGCTCCCATCCCAATAGCCACCCCAGCAATCCCAGCCCCTGCCAGCAAACTAGAAACTGGCAAGCCCAAAATAGACAAGATACAGTAAAGTAAAAAGAAATAGAGGGTATAATTAAACACATTCTCTAATAAACGTGAGATGGTTTTCTGACGCCCGACATCGTGGCGAGACATTTTTAGAGAAGGTTTGACAATTCTCTGCACCATGGTATGAAGTAGTTTCTTAGCTATATAGAATAGCAAAAATAGAAATAACAGAGAAATTAACTTGGTTAAGATATTCTCAATAATCGTTGTTATATCAAGCTTATTGAGATAGGTTTGAAAAAATTCTTGCATAGAAAACTCCTTTCATTTATTATACCATACTTTCACAAGTGATGAATCTCCATAAATATTCAAAAATAATAGCCAAAATAGACAGAAAATTCTTGATTTTAGCTCATATTTATACTATAATCATAAACATTACACAACAAAGGAGATTGTTATGAAAAAAATCATTCATGCTTGGAATAAGGCAAGCCTGATCAAACGCATTTTGATTGGTATGCTTTGTGGAGGTATCCTAGGACTGACACTTCCTAACATTTCAGGAATTGGCCTGCTCGGAGATCTCTTTGTTGGTGGCCTCAAAGCCATCGCACCGATTTTAGTCTTTGCCCTCGTTGCCAATGCCCTTTCCCAACATAAAAAGGGGCAAGATAGCAACATGAAAACGGTTATCTTCCTTTACTTGGTAGGGACCTTTGCAGCGGCACTTGTTGCTGTCCTAGCAAGCTTTATTGTTCCTGTTGAAATTACCTTAAATAGTGCCAATACAGAAATCGCACCACCAGATGGGATTGGTCAGGTCCTCAGCAACCTCTTGCTCAAACTAGTCGATAATCCAGTCAATGCCCTTGTCACTGCCAACTACATCGGTATCCTATCTTGGGCAGTGATTTTCGGGATTGCTATGAGAGAAGCCAGCAAAAATAGTAAAGAATTGCTGAAAACTATGGCTGATGTGACTTCTAAGATTGTCGAATGGATCATCAATCTAGCTCCATTTGGTATCCTTGGTCTTGTCTTCAAAACCATCTCTGATAAGGGAATCGGAAGCCTAGCTAACTACGGAATCTTGCTTGCCCTCTTGGTGACAACTATGTTCTTTGTCGCTCTGGTTGTCAATCCATTGATTGCCTTCCTCTTTATGAAGAGAAACCCTTATCCCCTCGTTTGGAAATGTTTGCGTGTCAGCGGTGTTACAGCCTTCTTCACTCGTAGTTCTGCGGCTAACATCCCTGTCAATATGAAACTTTGCCACGACCTCGGTCTGGATCCAGATACCTATTCTGTTTCTATCCCACTTGGTTCTACTATCAACATGGCAGGGGCAGCGATTACTATTAACGTTTTAACCCTTGCTGCAGTAAATACTCTTGGAATCCCTGTTGACTTTGCCACAGCCTTTGTCCTCAGTGTAGTAGCAGCAATCTCAGCCTGTGGTGCTTCTGGTATTGCCGGAGGATCCCTCCTTCTTATCCCAGTTGCTTGTAGCCTTTTTGGTATTTCTAACGATATTGCCATGCAAGTTGTTGGGGTTGGATTTGTGATTGGGGTCATCCAAGACTCATGTGAAACAGCCCTTAACTCTTCAACAGATGTCCTCTTTACTGCTGTTGCCGAATACGCAGCAGCCCGTAAAAAATAACTCATAAAGACAAGCCTGCTCAGGTCTTGTCTTTTCCGCTTTTATTATAACTTACTAGGAAATCCTTATGTCTATTAGCCAACGTACGACTAAGCTCATCTTAGCTACCTGTCTTGCCTGCCTTCTTGCTTACTTTCTCAATCTCTCCTCAGCTGTCTCGGCTGGAATAATCGCCCTCTTGAGCCTATCCGATACCCGTAGAAGTACCTTAAAACTGGCCCGAAATCGCCTCTTTTCCATGCTTCTAGCTTTGGTTATCGGAGTTCTGGCTTTTCACTTGAGCGGATTTCATATCTGGAGCCTCGGCCTCTATCTAGCCCTCTATGTGCCTCTAGCCTACAAGATGGGCTGGGAAATTGGCATCACACCAAGTAGCGTTTTGGTTAGCCATCTCTTGGTGCAAGAGTCAACCTCTCCAGACCTCCTAGTCAATGAATTCCTTCTCTTTGCTATCGGTACAGGATTTGCCTTACTGGTTAATCTCTACATGCCTTCACGAGAAGAGGAAATTCATCACTACCACACATTGGTAGAAGAAAAGTTAAAAGATATTCTCCAGCGCTTCAAATATTATTTATCCAGAGGGGATGGACGCAACCGAGCACAGTTAGTTGAAGAATTGGACACCCTTTTGGAAGAAGCCCTCAGACTGGTCTATTTGGATCACTCTGACCACCTCTTTCACCAGACTGATTACCATATCCACTACTTTGAGATGAGACAGCGACAAAGTCGTATCCTGCGAAACATGGCCCAGCACATCAACACCTGTCACCTAGCTGCCAGTGAGAGCCTGATTTTGGCCCAACTCTTTTCAAAAATTGCAGCTCAACTGAGCCAGACCAATCCTGCTTCTGATTTGCTAGATGAAATTGAACGCTATCTGGAAGTCTTCCGGAACCGTAGTCTACCCAAGACAAGAGAAGAATTTGAAACCCGCGCCACCCTTCTTCAACTCCTACGTGAAGCCAAAACCTTCATACAAGTAAAAGTTGACTTTTACCAAAAATATGGACAGTAATACTCTTCGAAAATCTCTTCAAACTACGTCAGCTTTACCTTGCCGTAGGTATGGTTACTGACTTCGTCAGTCTTATCTACAACCTCAAAACAGTGTTTTGAGCTGACTTCATCAGTCTTATCTACAACCTCAAAACTGTATTTTGAGCAGCCTGCGGCTAGCTTCCTAGTTTGCTCTTTGAGTTTCATTGAGTATAAAAAAGAAAACTTCAGACCAATCACAAAAAGTGACTATCTGAAGTTTTCTTTTATTTGTAAGTTAGCACCATAAAGGTTAATAGTAGAACGAATAAGGCTTAATATTCAACATCTTTTTATAGAATGCTGAGATAAAATACTGCAAACTTTGCAGTATTATTATCCACTACACGGAGTTTGGCAAATCGATTCTATTTGCCAAACGTAGTTAGTAAGGCAGTTAGCTAGTTCGCCAAATAGCGACTAGCGTCCAACAATTAGGAACTTTAGTTCCAATTGTTGGTACTGAGTTACATTTTTTCTTCCAACTCTACATCTGGATACTTGTCCGCAAACCAACGGAGGGCAAAGTCATTTTCAAAGAGAAAGACTGGTTGGTCGAAACGGTCTTTGGCCAAGATATTTCTGCTTGAGGACATGCGTTCATCCAAGTCCTCAGGTTTGATCCAGCGAACGGTCTTTTTACCCATTGGGCTCATGACTACTTCCGCATTGTACTCGCCTTCCATACGATGCTTGAAGACTTCAAACTGGAGTTGGCCGACAGCACCCAGCATATACTCGCCTGTTTGGTAATTCTTATAAAGCTGAATGGCTCCTTCTTGCACCAATTGCTCGATTCCCTTGTGGAAGGATTTTTGCTTCATGACATTCTTGGCAGAAACTTTCATGAAAATCTCAGGTGTAAAGGTTGGCAGTGGTTCAAATTCAAATTTGTTTTTTCCAACCGTCAAGGTATCCCCAACCTGATAAGTACCTGTATCGTAAACCCCGATGATATCTCCTGCCACGGCATTAGTCACATTCTCACGACTTTCCGCCATAAACTGGGTAACATTAGACAGTTTAGCACCCTTACCAGTACGAGGCAAGTTGACACTCATACCACGTTCAAATTCACCCGATACGATACGTACAAAGGCAATACGGTCACGGTGTCGAGGGTCCATGTTGGCTTGGATTTTAAAGACAAATCCTGAGAAGTCCTTGTCGTAAGGATCCACAATTTCTCCATCTGTTTTCTTGTGCCCATGTGGTTCTGGAGCAAACTTAAGGAAGGTCTCAAGGAAGGTCTGCACACCAAAGTTTGTCAAAGCTGAACCGAAGAAGACTGGTGTCAATTCTCCATCCAGAATAGCTTCCTCTGAAAACTCATTACCAGCTTCATTTAAAAGTTCAATATCATCCTTGACTTGCTCGTAGAAAGGATTGCTACCAAAGAGTTTGTCCCCATCTTCTAGACTAGCAAAACGCTCATCCCCTTTATAGAGCTCCAAGCGTTGGTTATAGAGATCATACAAGCCTTCAAAGGCTTTCCCCATCCCAATTGGCCAGTTCATCGGGTAGCTAGCAATGCCCAATACTTCTTCCAATTCTTGCAAGAGGTCCAGTGGCTCACGTCCGTCACGGTCTAGCTTGTTCATAAAGGTAAAGACTGGAATACCACGGTGTTTGACAACCTCAAATAATTTCTTGGTTTGAGCCTCAATACCCTTGGCAGAGTCCACGACCATGACCGCAGCATCCACCGCCATCAAGGTACGATAGGTATCTTCTGAGAAGTCCTCATGCCCTGGCGTGTCGAGGATATTCACGCGCTTACCATCGTAGTCAAACTGCATCACAGATGAGGTCACCGAAATCCCACGTTGCTTCTCGATATCCATCCAGTCAGACTTGGCAAAAGTCCCTGTTTTCTTTCCTTTAACCGTACCAGCTTCACGAATCTCGCCCCCAAAGTAGAGCAACTGCTCCGTGATGGTTGTTTTCCCTGCGTCCGGGTGGGAGATGATGGCAAAAGTACGACGTTTCTTAATTTCTTCTTGAATATTCATAAGTTCTCTTTCTTTGATTTTCTATTTTTAGTTATTTCAATAGCTAAGAATGATTTTACATTGGATTTTACCATTCCTTTCAACACTCCATTATATCGGATTTTAGCATTTTTTTCAATTTCTATTTTATATCAGACACTGCTAAAGTAGAACAATTCCCCTTGCAATTTTTCAAATAAATGTTACAATAAATATAGAAAAAGGTGTTGCGACAACAACACCCCACAGAGCCGTTTAAGACGGTGGCTGTAATTACATAACTAAAAAATAGCTCGTTAACTCGCCAAAGTTAGGACGGCTATTTTTTTGTCTCTTTTACCAATTCAAGGATGAACCTTAGGAGCGTGATAACAAAGTTACCAGCTACAAACATGAGTGTCAAAGCCTCAAAAGGGGACAAATCTGGTTACTCCTTTCTACTAAGATTTTACAGGTTCTGCACATAAGCATCACCATCCTTTCGATTTTGTAACCACCGTCTTCACTTCTCTGTTAAACTATTGTACCATATATTTTCCCCTTTGAAATCCGCTTTTCAAATAAATCATCATCAGAATCCGTTCTCCATCCTATACCTGTCTTTTTTCATCTTTCCTTCCCTTATTTATAGGAAAATATGGTAAAATAGAACAGACTAAAAATCATCATTTCACGAAAGGATGCAAGATGAAAATTACGCAAGAAGAGGTAACACACGTTGCCAATCTTTCAAAATTAAGATTCTCTGAAGAAGAAACTGCTGCCTTTGCGACTACCTTGTCTAAGATTGTTGACATGGTTGAATTGCTGGGCGAAGTTGACACAACTGGTGTCGCACCTACTACAACCATGGCTGACCGCAAGACTGTACTCCGCCCTGATGATGTGGCCGAAGAAGGAACAGACCGTGATCGCTTGTTTAAAAACGTACCTGAAAAAGACAACTACTATATCAAGGTACCAGCTATCCTAGACGATGGAGGAGATGCCTAATGACTTTCAACAATAAAACCATTGAAGACTTGCACAATCTCCTTGTCTCTAAGGAAATTTCAGCAACTGAATTAACACAAGCAACACTTGAAGATATCAAGTCTCGCGAGACCGCTATCAACGCTTTTGTTACCATCGCTGAAGAGCAAGCTCTTGCTCAAGCTAAAGCTATTGATGAAGCTGGAATCGATGCTGATAATGTCCTTTCAGGAATTCCACTTGCAGTTAAGGATAATATCTCTACAGACGGTATTCTTACAACTGCAGCCTCAAAAATGCTCTACAACTACGAGCCAATCTTTGATGCGACAGCCGTTGCCAATGCAAAAGCGAAAGGCATGATTGTCGTAGGGAAAACCAACATGGACGAGTTTGCCATGGGTGGATCAGGTGAGACTTCTTACTACGGTGCCACTAAAAATGCTTGGGACCACAGCAAGGTCCCTGGTGGATCATCAAGTGGTTCTGCTGCAGCTGTAGCCTCAGGACAAGTTCGCTTGTCACTTGGTTCTGATACTGGTGGTTCTATCCGCCAACCTGCTGCCTTCAACGGAATCGTTGGTCTCAAACCAACCTACGGAACAGTTTCTCGTTTCGGTCTCATTGCCTTCGGTAGCTCATTAGACCAAATCGGACCTTTTGCTCCTACTGTTAAGGAAAACGCCCTCTTGCTCAATGCGATTGCCAGCGAAGATGCCAAAGACTCTACTTCTGCTCCTGTCCGCATTGCCGACTTTACTTCAAAAATCGGTCAAGACATCAAGGGCATGAAAATTGCTTTACCTAAGGAATACCTTGGTGAAGGAATTGACCCAGAGGTTAAGGAAACCATTCTGAATGCCGCTAAACACTTCGAGAAACTCGGTGCCATCGTCGAAGAAGTTAGCCTTCCTCACTCAAAATACGGTGTTGCAGTTTACTACATTATCGCTTCATCTGAAGCTTCATCAAACTTGCAACGCTTTGACGGTATCCGTTACGGCTACCGCGCAGAGGATGCGACTAACCTTGATGAAATCTATGTAAACAGCCGTAGCCAAGGTTTCGGTGAAGAGGTTAAACGCCGTATCATGCTAGGTACTTTCAGCCTTTCATCAGGTTACTACGATGCTTACTACAAGAAAGCTGGTCAGGTCCGTACCCTCATCATCCAAGATTTCGAAAAAGTCTTCGCGGATTACGACTTGATTTTGGGACCAACTGCACCAAGTGTTGCTTATGACTTGGACTCACTTAACCACGACCCAGTTGCCATGTACTTAGCTGACCTCTTGACCATCCCAGTCAACCTGGCAGGTCTCCCAGGAATTTCGATTCCAGCTGGATTCTCTCAAGGTCTACCTGTCGGTCTACAATTGATTGGTCCTAAGTACTCAGAAGAAACCATTTACCAAGCTGCTGCTGCCTTTGAAGCAACAACAGACTACCACAAACAACAACCCGTGATTTTTGGAGGTGATAACTAATGAACTTTGAAACAGTCATTGGACTTGAAGTCCACGTAGAGCTCAACACCAATTCAAAAATCTTCTCACCTACTTCTGCCCACTTCGGAAATGACCAAAATGCCAATACCAACGTGATTGACTGGTCTTTCCCAGGAGTTCTGCCAGTTCTCAATAAAGGTGTTGTCGATGCTGGTATCAAGGCTGCTCTTGCCCTCAACATGGACATCCACAAAAAGATGCACTTTGACCGCAAGAATTACTTCTACCCTGATAATCCAAAAGCCTACCAAATTTCTCAGTTTGATGAGCCAATCGGCTATAACGGCTGGATTGAAGTCGAGCTAGAAGACGGTACGACTAAGAAAATCGGCATCGAGCGCGCTCACCTAGAAGAAGATGCTGGTAAAAACACCCACGGTACAGACGGCTACTCTTACGTCGACCTCAACCGCCAAGGGGTGCCCTTGATTGAGATTGTATCTGAAGCAGACATGCGTTCTCCTGAAGAAGCCTATGCTTACCTAACAGCCCTCAAGGAAGTTATCCAGTACGCTGGTATTTCTGACGTCAAGATGGAAGAAGGTTCTATGCGTGTGGATGCCAATATCTCCCTTCGCCCTTATGGTCAAGAAAAATTCGGTACTAAGACTGAGTTGAAAAACCTCAACTCCTTCTCAAACGTTCGCAAAGGTCTTGAATACGAAGTCCAACGTCAAGCCGAAATCCTACGCTCAGGTGGTCAAATCCGCCAAGAAACACGCCGTTACGATGAGGCTAACAAGGCAACCATTCTCATGCGTGTCAAGGAAGGGGCTGCAGACTACCGCTACTTCCCAGAACCAGACCTACCTCTCTTTGAAATCTCAGACGAGTGGATTGAGGAAATGCGTACTGAATTGCCAGAGTTTCCAAAAGAACGCCGTGCGCGTTATGTATCTGACCTTGGTTTATCAGACTACGATGCTAGTCAGTTGACTGCTAATAAAGTCACTTCTGACTTCTTTGAGAAAGCTGTTGCCCTCGGTGGCGATGCTAAACAAGTCTCTAACTGGCTCCAAGGTGAGGTCGCTCAGTTCTTGAATGCTGAAGGCAAGACACTAGAACAAATCGAATTGACACCAGAAAACTTGGTTGAAATGATTGCCATCATCGAAGACGGCACGATTTCTTCTAAGATTGCCAAGAAAGTCTTTGTCCACCTAGCTAAAAATGGCGGTGGCGCGCGTGAATACGTGGAAAAAGCAGGTATGGTTCAAATCTCAGATCCAGCTGTCTTGATTCCAATTATCCACCAAGTCTTTGCCGATAACGAAGCCGCAGTTGCCGACTTCAAGTCAGGCAAACGCAACGCAGATAAGGCCTTTACAGGCTTCCTTATGAAAGCAACCAAAGGCCAAGCCAACCCACAAGTTGCCCTTAAACTACTTGCACAAGAATTGGCAAAGTTGAAAAATGAGTAACTCATTTAAAGTATAACTGACACCAGACTGCTAAAAAATTAGCAGTTCTGATGGCTTGCAGTATGCATTCATATAGTTAGGAGACATATGAAAAAGTTATATACTCTTCTCACCACCTGTTTACTACTCCTTTTCGTTACACCGATGCAATCCATCGATGCAGGGGTAGGACATTCTCGAAGTGGTAGCTCTAGCCATAGTAGCTCCAGTTCAAATGGTAGCCGAAGCCGTTCCAGTAGCAGTAATAGCGGTAGTTCTTCCTACAGAAGTAGCTACAGTTCTGGAGACGGTTCCTATAGTTCGAGTTACTCTGAGCAAGAGTTGTACGGAATTGTAGTCTTTTTAATAGGTGTTTACGTAGTTGTCTTAGTTCTAAAGAATAAAAGTAATCAAAGCTCATCAGAAAAATCCTATAGTAGCGCTACTGTATATAATCCCCAAAACCATCGTCGAGTTGAACACAATACATTAGCTACTAGTCGTGTTAAATATGGCGATCCAAACTTTGATGCCGATGCTTTCGCTTCATGGGTTAAAGAAGTCTATATTCAGTTACAGGCAGCCTGGACTAAAAAGGATTGGAATTTGGCTCGCTCTCTTGAAAGTACCAGCCTTTATTCCCAACATAGTATACAACTCGAAGATCATATCCGGGCGAAAACAACCAATGTTTTAGAAAAAGTCTATGTTGAAAATGTTCGCATTAAAGATTTCTACGAAAATCCTGATGGTAACGATACCCTTGTTGTGATCTTGTCATCTACACTCAGGGACTATGTCATTGAAGACCAAAGCAAACGTGTCATCGAAGGTGATCCTCAAGAGGACTTGTTTACAGTCTATCAAATGAACTTTATCCGTAAACACGGAAGTCAAACTGAACTAAATGTCAGTGATGAAGCCATCAGTGACCACTGTCCAAACTGTGGTGCCCCATTGAAAATCTCTGCTATCAGTAAATGTGACTATTGCGATGCTGATCTAACACGCAGTCCAAACCAATGGGTACTCGATACCTACGATGTTGTGGATGAAGACGAACTTTATAATTAGGAGGAAATTATGGGATTTATTCGTGCCGCCCTATCTTCAGGGCTTAATAGTTTCAACGATAGCAAATTTAAAGAAGCTATTGTTCTTCCAAATAACCTAACAGCTGATGCCTTGGCCATTAAAGGACAACTTCTTACAAAAGATCCTGACGGCACTTCTAGACAAAGCAACCAAAATACTGGACTTTTAACAGATGGTTCTGTAGTCATTGTTCCACAAGGTTATGTAGCTATTCTTGTCAACAACGGAACCTTCCTTGGCGATGTCTTAGAAGCTGGTAGCCACGAATGGCGTTCTGAAGATAATGCCTGGCTTCTTGAAAAGGGTGGTATAAAGGGTACTTGGGAAAATTTCAAAAACCGCTTCTCTTTTGGTGGTCAAGTCATTACCCAACAGGAAATCATCTTTATCCGTATGCAACCCATCGCAGGTAATAAATTTGGTACTCAAAACGCCGTAGAGTATTTCAGTGAACGCTATCAACAATTGCTCAATATTCGTTTCTACGGCTTGTTTGATATCAAAGTTGCTGATCCAGTCCTATTTTATGTCAGCTCCATCAGTCAACAAATTGAAGATCATAGAGCATTTACCCTGAAAGATATCGCTCAGGGAACTCTCAGACAAAATATCTCTCCTAAAATTGCTATTGCAATCGCCAAATTTACAAACGAAAACCGAGTTGATATCTATAGTCTTAATGCCAATCAAGATACTTTCAACGATCTAGCAAAACAAGAAGTTAACAAGGTATGGACTGGACTTTACGGAATTGAAACAACCAACATCCTGCTTGAAGATTTGAGCTATGACCAAGAAAGCTTGAATATTATTCGTAAACTTGATAGCGAACTAGTCGCTATGAAATACAATACGATTGAGATTGAAGAACGTCGTGCCCGTAACGAAGCTCTCATCGTTGCTGCAAACAATGAAGGCAATGGCAATGGTATGAACATAATTATGGGAATGAATCTTGGACAAACGCTTGGCGGGCAACTCAACCAACAAACTCAAGCTCCTATTCAAAATAATGGGCAAACTGCAAGTAAGAACTTTTACATCGAGGTAGACGGCAAGTATGTTCTCGTAACCAAAGATGAAGAAGGAAATATCGTGCCTGTCAACTAACTCAAGTTAATCTGATATTTGAGAATTATTGCGTTTTATGGTACAATAAAGAGTAACAATATTTATTAAAGAGGTAAAAACATGATTGAAGCAAGCAAATTGAAAGCTGGTATGACATTTGAAACTGCAGACGGAAAATTGATCCGCGTTTTGGAAGCTAGCCACCACAAACCAGGTAAAGGAAACACAATCATGCGTATGAAATTGCGTGATGTCCGTACTGGTTCTACATTTGACACAAGCTACCGTCCAGAAGAAAAATTCGAACAAGCTATTATCGAAACTGTTCCAGCTCAATACTTGTACAAAATGGATGAAACTGCCTACTTCATGAACACTGAAACTTACGACCAATACGAAATCCCAGTCGTAAATGTTGAAAATGAATTGCTTTACATCCTTGAAAACTCTGATGTGAAAATTCAATTCTACGGAACTGAAGTGATTGGTGTAACTGTACCAACTACTGTTGAATTGACAGTTGCTGAAACACAACCATCTATCAAAGGTGCGACTGTTACAGGTTCTGGTAAACCAGCAACTATGGAAACTGGACTTGTTGTCAACGTTCCTGACTTCATCGAAGCTGGACAAAAATTGATCATCAACACTGCAGAAGGAACTTACGTTTCTCGTGCCTAATCTCTAGAAAGAGGTCATTCTATGGGAATTGAAGAACAATTTGGCGAAATCGTTATCGCTCCACGTGTACTTGAAAAAATCATTGCCATCGCAACTGCTAAAGTTGATGGTGTCCACTCATTTTCAAATAAATCCGTATCTGATACCCTATCAAAACTCTCTCTTGGACGCGGCGTCTACTTAAAAGAAAGCAACGAAGAACTAACTGCTGACATCTACCTCTATCTTGAGTACGGTGTGAAAGTACCAAAAGTTGCTCTTGCTATTCAAAAAGCAGTCAAAGATGCTGTCCGTGATATGGCTGATGTGGAACTTTCTGCTGTCAACATCCATGTTGCAGGAATCGTTCCAGACAAAACACCAAAACCTGAGTTGAAAGATCTATTTAACGAGGACTTCCTCAATGACTAGTCCATTATTAGAATCTAGACGCGAACTTCGTAAATGCGCTTTTCAAGCTCTTATGAGCCTTGAATTCGGTACAGATATGGAAACAGCTTGTCACTTTGCCTACACGCATGACCGTGAAGATGCAGATGTGCAAATCCCTGCCTTTCTTCTGAACTTGGTTTCTGGCGTTCAAGCTCAAAAAGACGAGTTGGATAAACAAATCAATCAGCACCTCAAGTCAGGCTGGACAGTTGAACGCTTGACCTTGGTCGAAAAAAACTTACTACGCTTGGGTATCTTTGAAATCACATCATTTGATACACCTCAGCTGGTAGCAGTCAATGAAGCTATTGAACTTGCTAAGAATTTTTCAGATCAAAAATCAGCCCGCTTTATCAACGGACTGCTTAGTCAATTTGTAACTGAAGAAAATGAATAATCGAAAAGGTGTTTGGTCTTCCAAGCACTTTTTTCTTCGTCCTTGATACAGAGTAAGAACCACATAAAAACTAGAACTGACTGCCAGTTCTAGTTTTTGCGTATTCTAAAGAATTATACTCAATGAAAATCAAAGAGCAAACTAGGAAGCTAGCCGTAGGCTGCTCAAAACACGGTTTTGAGGTTGTGGATAGAACTGACGAAGTCAGTAACATATATACGGCAAGGCGAAGCCGACGTGGTTTGAAGAGATTTTCGAAGAGTATTAGTATTTTCTAAATCGTTGGTAACGTTCTTCCAACAACTCTTCTAACGGTTTTTGTGAAAGTCTA
This sequence comes from Streptococcus mitis, assembly GCF_023110375.1. Classification (GTDB taxonomy): domain Bacteria; phylum Bacillota; class Bacilli; order Lactobacillales; family Streptococcaceae; genus Streptococcus; species Streptococcus mitis_CI. The sequence goes on from NZ_JALDVV010000002.1 coordinate 196,230, forward strand.
GCTAGCTCAGTTTGAAGTTCTTTCTTTACACTCTTAATCAGTTCTTTACTAGAAAGTCCTGCTTCAGAAATCACCTTGTCCACCACGTCCATTTCTAGCAGCTCGTGCGAAGTGATTTTCATCAGTTCTGCTGCTTCCATGGCACGACTGCCGTCCTTCCATAGAATGGAAGCAAAGCCTTCTGGGCTGAGAATGGCATAGATAGAATTCTCCAGCATCCAGACACGGTCTGCGACTGCTAGAGCCAGAGCCCCTCCTGAACCACCTTCACCGATAATAATGGCGATAATCGGAACTTTCATGTCACTCATTTCCATGAGATTGCGAGCGATAGCTTCCCCTTGACCACGTTCTTCCGCGCCGACACCAGGATAGGCACCTGCTGTATTGATAAAGGTCACAACTGGACGGCCAAATTTTTCAGCCTGTTTCATCAAACGCAGTGCCTTGCGATAGCCTTCTGGATGTGGTTGACCAAAATTCCGTTTGAGGTTGTCTTGCAAGCTCTTGCCTTTTTGAATACCAACCACTGTTACAGCTTGGTCTCCAAGCCAGCCGATACCACCAACAACTGCACCGTCATCACGAAAAGAACGGTCACCGTGTAATTGGATAAAGTCATCAAAAATGCCTGTCGCAAAGTCCAAGGTTGTCAAGCGACTCTGCTCACGCGCTTCTCTGACTATTTTTGCAATATTCATCTAGGACCCCCTCCGTGCAATCTGACTAGGCTAGCAATCGTATCTGGCAAATCTCTTCTTTTGACAATAGCATCCACAAAGCCATGTTCCAATAGGAATTCTGCCTTTTGGAAATCCTCAGGCAAGCTTTCACGAACCGTATTTTCAATGACACGACGCCCAGCAAAACCAACCAAACTTTGTGGTTCAGCTAGAATGATATCGCCTTCCATAGCAAAGGAAGCTGTTACACCACCTGTCGTTGGATCTGTCAAAATGGTCAGGTAAAAGAGGCCTGCATTTGAATGGCGTTTAACCGCTGCAGAAATCTTGGCCATCTGCATGAGACTCATGATCCCTTCCTGCATACGGGCTCCACCAGAGGCTGTGAAGAGAACAACTGGCAACTGTTCAACAGTCGCATACTCAAACAAGCGAGTGATTTTCTCACCTACAACTGTACCCATAGAAGCCATGATAAAGTTAGAATCCATAATCCCAAGAGCCACAGTCTGACCTTTTATAAGAGCTGTTCCTGTCACAACGGCTTCATCCAGACCTGTTTTTTCACGCATAGTTGCTAGTTTCTTTTGATAACCAGGGAAATGCAAGGGATCCTTGCTTTCAATCCCTGTAAACAATTCCTTGAAGGTTCCCATATCAATCGTCAAAGCCAAGCGTTCTTGGGCAGAAATACGAAAGGTGTAACTACAGTGCGGACAGATACGCTCACTTCCCAGATCCTTCTGATAAATGGTATGCTTACAGCCTGGACACTGGGAGAATAATTCATCTGGAACCTCTGGCTTGGCTTGAGGTTTTTCCCTAACCGAACGATTGGGATTGATTCGAATATACTTATCTTTTTTACTAAATAGAGCCATTGATTCCCCTTTTCGGTTTAAACTCTTAAAGTCATTTTATTCTTTTTCTTGATATTTAGGTAAGAAGGTTTCCATCAAGAAGGAAGTATCATAATCCCCAGCAATGACATTGCGATCTGAAATGAGGTCAAGCTGGAAATCTGCATTGGTCTGCACCCCCTCTATCTCTAGTTCATAGAGGGCACGTTGCATTTTCATCAAGGCATCAAAACGATTCTCCCCATGAACGATGACTTTGGCAATCATACTGTCATAATAAGGTGGAATGGTATAACCTGGATAAACTGCTGAATCTACGCGCAAGCCAACACCTCCACTTGGCAGATAGAGATTGGTAATCTTACCTGGACTTGGAGCAAAGTTAAAGGCTGGATTTTCTGCATTGATACGACACTCGATGGCATGACCTCGTAGGACAATATCTTCTTGCTTAACAGACAGAGGCTGACCTGCCGCAATGCGAATCTGTTCCTTAACGATATCCACACCTGAAACAAACTCTGTTACTGGATGTTCTACTTGCACACGAGTATTCATTTCCATAAAGTAGAAGTTGCTACTTGCTTCATCAAGAAGAAACTCAATTGTCCCTGCATTCTCATAGCCAACAGACTCTGCAGCTCGAACAGCAGCAGAACCAATTTCATTGCGTAGCGTTTTGCCAATTGCAATTGAAGGACTTTCTTCCAAAACCTTTTGATTATTCCGTTGAAGAGAACAATCCCGTTCACCCAAGTGAATCACATTTCCGTGTTCATCACCTAGGATTTGAACCTCGATGTGACGAGCTGGATAGATAACCCGTTCTATGTACATGGCACCATTGCCATAATTGACCTTGGCTTCACTAGAGGCAGTTTCAAAGGCTGAAACGAGGTCTTCTGGTTTTTCAACCTTACGAATCCCTTTACCACCTCCACCTGCTGAAGCCTTGAGCATAACAGGGTAGCCAATTTTTTCAGCAACAATCAAAGCTTCCTCAGAGTTATGCACTTCTCCATCCGAACCTGGTATAACAGGCACGCCTGCTTTGATCATCTGAGCACGCGCATTGATCTTATCCCCCATCATATCCATAACATGACCAGATGGACCGATAAACTTGATACCAACTTCTTCACACATGGTTGCAAATTTGGAATTTTCACTTAGAAATCCAAAACCGGGGTGAATGGCTTCTGCCTCAGTCAAGACTGCAGCCGATAGAACCGCATTGATATTGAGATAAGACTCTGTTGCCTTGCCAGGACCGATACAAACAGCCTCATCTGCTAAAAGCGTATGAAGGGCTTCCTTATCAGCAGTTGAATAAACCGCCACCGTCGCAATCCCCAGTTCACGCGCCGCACGGATAATACGAACCGCAATTTCACCACGATTGGCAATTAAAATTTTTCGAAACATGGAGAACCTCCTTAGTTCCCTATTGCAAAGGTAAGAGTACCACTAGCTGCAAGCTTGCCATCCACTTCAGCCTTTGCTTCAACCACGGCAATCGTGCCACGACGTTTTACAAAAGTCGCTGTCATAAGCAATTGGTCACCAGGTACAACTTGCTTCTTAAACTTGACCTTATCCATACCAGCGTAAAAGACCAGTTTTCCTTTATTTTCAGGTTTTGATAACTCCAAGACACCAGCTGTTTGCGCCAAGGCTTCCATGATCAAAACACCTGGCATAACTGGATATTGAGGGAAATGACCATTAAAGAAGGGCTCGTTGATGGTCACATTTTTGATAGCAACAATAGTATCCTCGCTCACTTCCAACACACGGTCCACTAGGAGCATAGGATAACGGTGGGGAAGGGCTTCTTTGATTCCTTGAATATCGATCATTTGATTCGTACCAATCCTTTACCAAATTCAACCATTTCTTCGTTAGAAACGAGAATTTCTGTTACCACACCATCCTTAGGAGCTGGGATTTCATTCATGACTTTCATGGCTTCGATAATGACCAATGTTTGGCCTTTTTTAACATTATCACCAACTGTTACAAAGGCAGGTTTATCTGGACCAGCAGCCAAGTAAGCCACCCCAACAAGTGGACTCTCTACAACATCTCCCTCAGCAGCCACACTTGTTTCAGATGGGGCTGGAACTTCTTCTGCTACAGTCTCTGCTGGAGCAGATGTAGAAGCTACTGGACTAGGTGTTGCTAGAACAGGTGCTGGAGCAACTTGAGCTACAGCTTCAGATACAAGTCTAGCTTCATTCTTACTAAACTGCAACTCATCCGTCCCATTTTTATAAGAAAATTCTCTCAAACTTGACTGGTCAAATTGGGCCATCAAGTCTTTAATATCGTTTAAATTCATAGTTATTTATTCTCCCAACGTTTGAAAGCAAGAACTGCATTGTGGCCACCAAAACCAAAAGTATTTGAAATAGCGTATGGAATTCCTTGCTCCAAGCCTTGTCCATAAACGACATTGGCTTCGATATAGTCTGATACTTCGCTTGTCCCAGCTGTCATCGGTACAAAGTTATGACGCATGGCTTCGATTGTGACGATAGCTTCTACCGCGCCTGCAGCACCCAGCAAATGTCCTGTGAAAGACTTAGTTGATGATACAGGTACTTCCTTACCAAGAACAGCTACAATAGCTCCACTTTCTCCTTTTTCATTAGCAGGAGTTGACGTTCCGTGAGCATTGACATAGGCTACTTGCTCTGGAGAAATCTCAGCTTCTTCCAAGGCTAGTTTAATGGCTTTGATAGCTCCCTGACCTTCTGGATGAGGAGAAGTCATATGGTAGGCATCACAAGTATTTCCGTAACCAACTACTTCAGCAAGGATAGTAGCCCCACGTTTTTCAGCGTGTTCAAGGTTTTCAAGAACCAACATCCCAGAACCTTCACCCATGACAAAACCATTACGATCCTTATCAAATGGAATGGAAGCACGAGTTGGATCCTCTGTAGTTGAGAGAGCAGTCAGGGCTTGGAAACCAGCAATAGCAAAAGGTGTGATAGAGGCTTCTGAACCACCTACCAACATAACGTCTTGGAAACCAAATTTAATTGAGCGGAAGGCATCCCCAATCGCGTCATTTGATGAAGCGCAGGCAGTATTGATGGATTTACAAACACCGTTTGCTCCAAAACGCATAGCAACATTTCCTGAAGCCATATTTGGCAAGGCTTTTGGAAGGGTCAATGGTTTCACACGTTTTGGTCCTTTGTCATTTAGACGAAGCACTTGATCTTCAATTTCTTTGATTCCACCAATACCAGAGGCCACGATAACACCAAAACGATCTTTATCAAGAGCCTCTACATCTAAATTGGCATGATTAACGGCTTCTTGAGCTGCGTACAAGGCATACAAAGAATAGTTATCGAAACGATTGGTATCTTTCTTAACAAAGTATTTATCAAAAGGAAAATCTTGGATTTCTGCTGCATTATGCACATCAAAGTCACTATGATCAAATTTTGTAATTGGACCAATTCCGATTTTTCCAGTTGTCAAACTATTCCAAAATTCTTCTGGTGTATTTCCGATTGGAGATGTTACTCCATAACCTGTTACTACTACGCGATTTAGTTTCATCTTTTTCACCTCTAGCTTCTGCTACATACTTAAGCCACCATCAATGGCAACCACTTGACCAGTTAGATAATCTTGGCCTGCTAAAAATACTGTCAAATCTGCAACCTGCTCTGCTTGCCCAAATTCTTTCATAGGAATTTGGGCAAGCAGAGCATCTTTTACCTTGTCTGATAGGACAGCTGTCATATCGGACTCAATCATTCCAGGTGCAATAGCATTAACCCTGATATTGCGATTGGCCACTTCACGCGCCACAGACTTGGTAAAACCAATCAAACCAGCCTTAGAAGCTGCATAGTTAGCTTGACCGATATTTCCCATCAAACCAACAACACTAGACATATTAATGATAGCACCTTCTCTGGCTTTCATCATCGATTTTAAGACTGATTGTGTCATGTTAAAGGCACCAGTCAAGTTAACCTTGAGCACTTTTTCAAAATCTGCTTCTGTCATCTTGAGCATAAGGGTATCTTGGGTAATCCCTGCATTGTTGACCAAAACATCTACTGACCCCAGCTCTGCAATAGCTTGATCAACCATACGCTTAGCGTCTGCAAAATCTGACACGTCTCCTGATATAGGAACCACCTTGACACCATAGTTTGAAAACTCAGTTAACAAATCCTCTGAGATTGCCCCACGACTGTTTAAAACAATATTGGCTCCTGCCCGAGCAAACTTGTGGGCAATGGCAAGACCAATTCCACGACTCGAACCTGTAATAAAGATATTTTTATTTTTTAGTTGCATTCTTTTCTCCTGTTTCCTCTTGTATTTATGGGAGAAGGGATTACTTGTTTTCTAGCAAGGCTTCCAAGCTAGCCTGATCTTCAACAGTGGCTAGTTTAGTGGTCTTATCAATTTTTTTGACAAAGCCTGACAAGACTTTCCCCGGTCCAATCTCGATAAAGTTGGTTACGCCTGCTTCTTGCATAAGAGCAATACTTTCATAGAAACGAACTGGCTCCTTGACCTGACGAGTTAAGAGTTCTGCAATTCGTTCTTTTTTCATAACCTTTGCTTCTGTATTGCCAACCAAAGGACAAGCAAAGTCAGAAAACTCAACCTCTGTCAGTGCTTGAGCTAATTTTTGACTAGCAGTTTCCAATAAAGCTGTATGAAAAGGTCCTGAAACCTTGAGAGGAATCAAGCGTTTGGCACCTGCTTCTTGCAAGAGTTCAACAGCTCGGTCAACTGCAGCCACTTCTCCACCAATCACGATTTGTGCAGGTGTATTATAGTTGGCTGGGGTAACTACTCCAAGTTCAGAAGCTTTTTGACAGGCTTCTTCAATGACCTCTACTGGTGTATTGAGAACTGCTACCATCTTGCCAGAGCCAGCAGGAGCTGCTTCTTCCATATAGGCTCCACGCTTAGCAACCAAGGCTACCGCATCTTCAAAATCCAAGGCACCGCTGGCCACCAAGGCAGAGTATTCTCCAAGAGACAAACCAGCAACCATATCAGGCTGATAGCCCTTTTCTTTCAATAAACGGTAAATCGCAACTGAAGTTGCTAGAATGGCTGGTTGCGTATAGCGGGTCTGATTGAGTTTTTCTTCTTCCGTATCAATAAGATAACGCAAATCATAACCGAGTACCTGACTCGCTTGATCAATCGTTTCTTTGACAATCGGATACTGATTATAGAGTTCCCGTCCCATACCTAGATACTGGGCACCTTGACCAGCAAATAAAAAGGCTGTTTTAGTCATTTCTTACAACTCCTGCCCAACGAGAGGCTTCTTCTTGAATTTTCTTAGCTGCTCCGTAATACAAATCTTTTATGATTTCTTCAACGGTTTCTTCTTTGGAAACAAGGCCTGCAATTTGACCTGCCATAACAGATCCACCATCCACATCTCCGTGAACAACCGCTTTGGCTAGAGCACCTGCTCCCATTTGTTCAAAAATTTCTAAATCTGGATTTTCTTGTTTAAAGGCATCTTTTTCAGCTTGTTCAAAATCACGAGTCAACTGATTTTTAATAGCACGAACAGCATGTCCAAAGTGTTGAGCTGAAATCGTAGTATCAATATCTCTAGCTTTTAATATCTTAGCCTTATAATTTGGATGGGCATTAGACTCTTTTGCAACGACAAAACGCGTTCCAACCTGAACGGCCTCTGCACCTAGCATAAAGCCAGCCGCAGCACCTTCACCATCTGCAATCCCTCCTGCAGCAATAACAGGAATGGATACAGCTGCAGCTACCTGGCGCACCAAGGTCATGGTTGTTAATTTCCCAATGTGTCCTCCAGCTTCCATTCCTTCTGCAATAACGGCATCCGCACCGATTTTTTCCATGCGTTTAGCTAGGGCAACACTTGGTACAACAGGAATAACCGTAATACCAGCTTCATGGAAACGTTCCATGTATTTGCTTGGATTTCCTGCACCTGTTGTCACTACCTTAACCCCTTCCTCGATAACGAGGTCTACAATATCTTCCACAAAGGGAGACAAGAGCATAATGTTGACACCAAAGGGTTTATCCGTCAATGATTTGATTTTATCAATATTTGCCTTGACAACTTCTTTAGGAGCATTCCCCCCACCGATAATCCCTAGTCCTCCAGCCTTGGAAACAGCTCCTGCCAAATCACCATCAGCAACCCAGGCCATCCCTCCTTGGAAAATAGGATAATCAATGTTCAATAATTCTGTAATACGCGTTTTCATAGTGCCTCCATCGTTTCTTGCTTACGTAATAGTTCGATACCGTCATAATTTGACAATCAAACTATTGCCTAAACAAGAGGGAGCGGGTTTCCCTACTCCTTCTATCTTATATTCTGCTTATTTTGTTTGCTCTTCAACGTAGGCAACCAAGTCACCAACTGTTTTCAAGTCATCTTCTGCTTCGATTTGGATATCAAAAGCATCTTCAATTTCGGAGATTACTTGGAACAAATCCAATGAATCTGCGTCCAAGTCATCAAAAGTTGATTCAAGTGTTACTTCTGATGCGTCTTTTCCAAGTTCTTCAACGATAATTTCTTGTACTTTTTCAAATACTGCCATGATAGGACTCCTTTAAAATAAATAGTTTTTTTATAACAATGTGTTCACCACATGATTACCTAAATTGTAAGAATGAGCGTGCCCCATGTCAAGCCTCCACCGAAGCCTGATAGTAGAACAGTCTGGCTACCATCTAAACGGATGAGGCCTTGTTCTACACACTCTGAAAGTAAAATCGGGATACTGGCTGCACTGGTATTGCCATATTCCATCATATTGGCTGGAAGTTTATCTCGGTTAACACCAATTTTTTTAGCCATTTTATCCAAGATACGGTCATTAGCCTGATGAAGTAGCAGATAATCCAAGTCTGTCGCCTCTACAGGAGATTCTTCAATAGTCTGCTTGATAGATTTGGCTACATCCCGAATAGCAAAATCAAAGACTGCGCGTCCATCCATCTTCAAAAATGAATCTGCACTTTCTTGATCTGAAAACGGAGAATGCAAGCCTGAATGTCCATAAGTTAGACACTCGCTACGACTCCCATCACTATTGAGACCCTCTGCCAAGAAATGCTCTTGCTCGCTAGCTTCTAACAAGACACCACCAGCACCATCTCCAAACAAAACAGCTGTTGATCGGTCTGACCAATCGACTGCTTTAGAGAGGGTTTCACTACCAATCACCAAGCCTTTTTGAAAGCGACCAGAAGCGATAAACTTTTCAGCTGTTGACAAGGCAAATACAAATCCACTGCAAGCTGCTGTTAGGTCAAAAGCAAAGGCCTTATTAGCACCAATATTAGCTTGAACACGAGCAGCTGTAGAGGGCATCATCGAATCTGGAGTAATGGTAGCTAGGATGATAAAATCCAACTCCCCTCCTGTGATTCCAGCTTTTGCCATCAGTTTCTTGGCAACTTCTGTAGCCAAATCACTAGTAGATTCTGTTCTTGAAATATGCCTTTGTCGTATTCCCGTCCGACTTGAAATCCACTCATCATTGGTATCCATAATCTGAGCCAAATCATGATTTGTAACCACTTGCTCTGGCACATAATGAGCAACCTGGCTTATTTTTGCAAAAGCCATTATCTCAAATCCTCCAAAAATTGATAAAGATTAGTCAAACCTTTGCTCATAACCTCCATTTCTTGCTTACTCATACCATCAATGATTTTTTCAACCATGGCCTTGTGGAAGCGTTTATGTAGCCTATGAACCAAGCGACCTTTCTTTGTCAAATGCAGATGTACCACACGTCGATCATGTTCTGAACGAATGCGTTCAATGTAACCCTTGCGTTCGAGATTATTCAAACTAGTCGTAACTGTCCCAAGAGTCACCATCAACTCTTTTGACACTTGACTTGGTGTCACATCTGGAACTTTTCCAATCACATCAATCGTATGCATTTCTTTGATGGAGATATCCTTGAAACGACTACCCCTCAAGCTAACTTCCTCAATAACGAGGACATTGTTAAATATAGATGTTAAATATTCATTAATTCGTTGGTAGTCCAATCTTTCCTTCCCTCCTTTTCAAAAAAACTTTTAGAATCAAAACATTTGACAAAAGAATTATATCAAAGTTCAAAGAATGGTGCAAGTATTTTTTTATTTTCCTGTAAATTTAGGCCGTCTTCTTTCCGAATGAGCCCGAACTCCCTCTTTGAAATCCTCTGTTTGAGCTAAGGATTCCTGTAGGTTCAGTTCTAAAGTAGCATAATCTTGCCAATCTTTGAATTGGCTCTCCCAAATCAACTTCTTAATGGCAGCATAGGAATTGCTTGAACCACGTCTTAATTTTTTTAGAAGCTGTTCTCTGGTTTTATCTAACTTATCAGCTTCAGAAACGCGGTAAACTAGCCCCCACTCTAGAGCTTTTTCTGCATTCAAAGCCTCACCTGTCATAGCTAATTGAGCAGCACGCGTCACACCAATACTTCGACTCAAGAGATGAATCCCACCTGCATCTGGAGCCAAACCAACTCCAACAAAGGCTTGGATAAATTTAGCCTTATCCGTTGCCAGACAGAAATCTGCAGCAACAGCCATATTTGCTGCGGCACCTGCAACTGCCCCATCAACCTCCATCAAGACAGGTTTAGCAATTTGCTTGATTTTATAAGAAATAGTATTGACTAATTCTGCGATTTTCGTCAATGATGGAATATCATCCTCATCGACTGCTCGCTTCATCTCAACCAAATCTCCCCCAACAGAGAAGACTTTGCCATTCGCGTTGATTAAGACAAAATGCACAGCCGGATCCTCTTCTGCCAAAGTCAAAGCTTCTAAAATCTCCTCACACATAGGAATATGAAAACCATTTGCGACCTCGGGACGATTCAAGGTAAGAATTGCCAAATCCTCTTCAAGCTGATAAGTAATGTGTTCCATCTGGGCTCCTTTTTATTTTATAAGCAGTTTAATTATTTTATTTTCAAAGTATATCTTTTTTAGGAGCAGAAAGCAATAAAAAATCGACTAAAAGTGTCTCAGCCGATTAGAAAGGCTCGCTTTATACTAGAAAGCATCTTATTTTCTTCATTGAAAAAAGCCTTTCTTTCTGCTATAATCGTATAAAATACTTACTTTAGGAGTTCTTATGAAGGTTGTTAAATTTGGAGGTAGCTCTCTTGCCTCTGCTAGTCAATTAGAAAAAGTTTTAAACATCGTCAAAAGCGATTCAGAGCGTCGTTTTGTGGTCGTTTCTGCGCCTGGTAAACGCAATGCTGAAGATACTAAGGTTACGGATGCCTTGATTAAATACTACCGCGACTATGTTGCTGGTAACGATATTAGCAAGAGCCAAAACTGGATTATCGACCGCTATGCTGCTATGGTTAGTGAACTAGGTCTTAAACCAGCTGTACTAGAAAAAATTTCTAAAAGCATTCGTGCCTTAGCCACTCTTCCTATTGATGAAAATGAATTTCTCTACGATACTTTCCTAGCAGCTGGTGAAAATAACAATGCTAAGTTAATCGCTGCCTACTTTAATCAAAACGGGATCGATGCACGCTATGTGCACCCTAGAGAAGCTGGTATTGTGGTCACAAGTGAACCTGGTCACGCTCGCATCATTCCATCAAGTTATGACAAGATTGAAGAATTGACAAATGCAAATGAAGTCCTTGTCATTCCTGGTTTCTTTGGAGTTACCAAGGAAAATCAAATCTGTACCTTCTCACGTGGAGGATCAGACATTACAGGTTCTATCATTGCTGCCGGTGTTAAGGCCGATCTCTATGAAAACTTTACAGACGTTGATGGTATCTTTGCAGCCCACCCTGGTATTATTCACCAACCACACTCTATCCCAGAGTTGACCTACCGTGAAATGCGTGAGTTGGCCTATGCAGGCTTCTCAGTCCTTCATGACGAAGCCCTTCTACCTGCCTACCGTGGAAAAATTCCTCTGGTTATCAAGAATACCAACAATCCTGATCATCCAGGTACTCGTATCGTTCTAAAACATAGTAGTGATGAATTCCCAGTTGTGGGAATTGCTGGTGACTCTGGCTTTGTCAGCATTAATATGTCTAAATACCTCATGAACCGTGAGGTTGGATTTGGACGCAAAGTTCTTCAAATCCTTGAAGATCTTAACATCGGTTGGGAACATATGCCAACAGGTATCGACGATCTTTCAATCATCCTCCGTTCTCGCGAACTAACTCCTATCAAGGAAGAAGAAATCCTTCGTCAGTTGGTTCAAAAGGCTGAAGTAGACCATGCAGAAATCGAGCACGACCTTTCAATCATTATGATTGTTGGAGAAAAGATGAAGAGCCATATCGGAGTAACTGCTACTGCGACACGTGCTCTATCTGAAAATAAGATCAACATCCAGATGATGTCTCAAGGTTCTAGTGAAGTATCTATTATGTTTGTTGTCCATAAGGACCAAGAGAAAGCAGCTATTAAAGCCCTCTACAATGCCTTTTTCGGTGAAAGTAAGGAAGACTAAGCATGGCCCAATCTCTTAACAAAACAGTGCTTCTCAATACGACAGGCACCTCCTACCTCTCTATAGCTGGGAAAGTTGGGAAATTCCTTGTCGGAGATCAGGCTTTGGAATTTTACCCCGATGTCAATGTTGAACAATTTATCCAGATTCCTTGGAGCCATATCAACCAAATTGGAGCTAATGTCACTGGTCGCAAAATCAGTCGCCACTTCGAAGTCTTTACAGACAGAGGAAAATTCCTCTTTGCTTCAAAAGACTCAGGTGCCATTCTCAAAATTGCTCGTGAAAAACTGGGCAATGACAAGGTCGTCAAGCTTCCAACTCTGATTCAGACCATTGGTCAAAAATTTAAAAATTTATTTGCAAAAAAGTAGAAACTTTAGTATAATCATAGCAACGGATAAGTAGGTTATCTTCTTCTTTCAGAAAGTCTGCGGATGCTGCGAGCAGATAGGAGGGATAGGTGAAATTCTACCGTTAGTAACAATTGCATACACAATCAAGTGCACACCTGTGAAGTTGGATGGAACCGTGGCCCTGCCACTCCAACGCTTTGTCAGGTGTGCTTTTTTCATAAAGGAGTTCTTATGTTAGATATCAAACGTATTCGTACAGACTTTGATGCTGTCGCAGAAAAATTGGCTACACGTGGTGTAGATGCTACTGTCTTGAATGAAATGAAAGAAATCGATGCTAAACGTCGTGACATCTTGGTCAAGGTTGAAACTCTCAAGGCAGAACGCAACACAGTTTCTGCTGAGATTGCCCAAGCTAAGCGCAACAAGGAAAATGCAGATGACAAGATTGCTGCCATGCAAACCCTATCTGCTGAGGTTAAAGCTTTGGATGCTGAATTGGCAGACATCGATGCTAAATTGACAGAATTTACCACTACTCTTCCAAATATCCCAGCTGACAGCGTTCCTGTTGGGGCTGACGAAGACGACAATGTGGAAGTTCGCCGTTGGGGTACTCCACGCGAGTTTGATTTCGAACCTAAAGCTCACTGGGATCTTGGCGAAGACCTTGGTATCCTTGATTGGGAACGTGGGGGTAAAGTAACCGGCGCTCGCTTCCTCTTCTATAAAGGTCTCGGCGCTCGTTTGGAACGTGCCATCTACAACTTTATGTTGGATGAACATGGAAAAGAAGGCTATACAGAAGTCATCACACCTTACATGGTTAACCATGATTCTATGTTTGGGACTGGTCAATATCCAAAATTCAAGGAAGATACTTTTGAACTCAGCGATAGCAATTATGTCCTTATCCCTACAGCTGAAGTTCCTCTGACAAACTACTACCGTGATGAAATCCTTGATGGTAAAGACCTGCCAATCTACTTTACTGCTATGAGCCCATCATTCCGTTCCGAGGCTGGTTCTGCTGGTCGTGATACTCGTGGCTTGATTCGTTTGCACCAATTCCACAAGGTTGAAATGGTTAAATTTGCCAAGCCAGAAGAATCTTACGAAGAATTGGAAAAAATGACAGCCAACGCTGAAAATATCCTTCAAAAACTCAACCTTCCATATCGTGTCGTTGCTCTCTCTACAGGAGATATGGGCTTCTCAGCTGCTAAAACTTACGACTTGGAAGTTTGGATTCCAGCACAAAATACCTACCGTGAAATTTCAAGCTGTTCAAATACAGAAGATTTCCAAGCCCGTCGTGCCCAAATCCGTTACCGTGATGAAGCAGATGGCAAGGTGAAATTGCTCCATACCTTGAACGGTTCTGGACTTGCAGTTGGACGTACAGTGGCTGCTATTCTTGAAAACTACCAAAATGCAGATGGTTCTGTGACCATCCCAGAAGTTCTTCGTCCATACATGGGTGACGCTGAAGTTATCAAACCATAAAAATAAGGCCTAGCTATTTCTAGCTAGACCTTTTTTCGTAACCAAATCAAATAAGCACCTAATACAAAGAGCAAAATGATTAGGCAAATAACAGTTTCAGCCACTACCAAATAATCCAAAAATGGAAGTTTCAAGATTCCCTGAGCCATCTTAAGCGAAGTAGCTGTGATAATGGTCGGGAAGGTGAGGGCTGAAAAGGCTGGTTGAAAGCCTTGTTTTAAAATATTGGGCAGGCGAGTCAAAACAAAGAAAAAGAAGGATTGAGAAAGCAAGATCATGACAATCAAGACCCAGGTTTGTAGGCTGGCTCCTCCAACCCGAACCAGAGAAGCCAAGAGTAGAGAGAAAGGAGCACAGTAGATTCCTTCTTGCCCAAGCAAGGCTAGTGGGAGCGGATGTTTCTTTAAATCGCTATAAATAAGGGGATAGAGATAGAAGGTTAGGAGAAAACCAAAACTCAAGGTCGCATAGGCAATTTCGATGATACCTACAAGAGGATAGGTCAAGGCTGCTACTGCTATCCCCACATAGAGAACCGTCCAGCTAGGAGTCGCATGAACCCTCCGCCCCGGATAGGCAAATTTAATGGTGAAACCAGCAATCAAGAACAAATCCAAGAGAAATGAAAACCACCAAAGTCCTTGCGCTACCAAAGGGAAATGAGGGAAGACTCGAAAGACATAAGTCGATAAAATCATCCCAGCCATGGGAAAGGTCGCCATTCCTGACAAAAGAGGAGGCTTGGTCAATTCTCGCTTGGTTTCCTTCCAATTAAACAGATGCAAAATCAGAAAGTAAATCCACAAAACCAAACCTGTCAGACTCAACAGATGGGACAGAACTGGCAACGTATCTAAAATAAGATTTCCAGCTCCTGCCAAACCTAGCAAACAACCAGAAAATACCAAGGGGAGTTTTTTCATCCTAACCTCCAATAATCATGTTAGTTTCAGTATAGCATAAAAGCGCTTAAATGAGGTGCTAAAAAAACGAAGTCCGATTATTTCAGACTTCATTTTACTCAGATATGAATTAGGCATAAGGTTGCAATTCTGGGTTAATTGGTGTATTGGCTAGGTTGTTGGCATAGTTACAGAGGCTTGCTAGGCTGACACCAAGAACCACATCCAAGGCATTTTGTTGGGTGTAGCCAGCTTCTAAAAATTCACCCAAGGCTTCATCTCCTACACGACCCTTGGTATTGATAACTGCCAAAGTAAACTTAGCCAGAGTGTCTAATTTAGGATCTGTTTCGATTGGAGTACGATTGCGAAGGGCTTGCAGAAGGTCATCATTCATCTGGATTTGTTTGATGGAAAAAGCTGTGTGACCTGCCACGCAGAAAGCACAACCATTAGTTACAGCTGCCGTGATTTGCACCACTTCACGCTCAACTGGTGTCAGGCTATTGCGACGGTTGATGGCTCCGACAGTTCTGTAGGCTTCTAAGGCGGTAGGTGCATTAGCCAAGAGACCGATTAGGTTGGGAATATAGCCATTGTTATCTTTTTCTACTGTTTCAAGAACTTCTTTTACTTCTGCTGGTGCTGATTCGACTGTATGGATAGTAAATGTTGTCATCATAAAACCTCTTTTCATGTTGTTGAAATCTAGTCTATCACAGATTCTATACCGTGTATAATATATATTTTAAATTGCACTGATAGAAATTTTTTATGAAAGCAAAAAATCACACGCGATGTGTGATTTCATTATTTGTCAAAATACTTTTTAGTCTCAGCAATAACGACTGGCGATAAAACTAAGAGGGCAATCAAATTTGGCAGAGCCATCAAGGCATTGACAATATCTGCGATAATCCAAACCATATCCAACTCGATAAATCCTCCCAACAAGACCATGAGTACAAAGACCACACGGTAGAGCCAGATAAAGCGAACCCCAAAGAGGAACTCGAAACAGCGTTCTCCATAGTAGTTCCAACCAAGAATCGTTGTAAAGGCAAAGAGCACAAGGAAGATGGTCAAGAGAGCAGGTCCAAAGTGTGAAAAGACTGTTGAGAAGGCTGACTGAGTCAAGGCAACCCCATTTAAGTCACCGCTCCAAACACCAGTCACCAAGATGGTCAAACCAGTCAAGGTACAGATAATGAGGGTATCAATAAAGGTTCCTGTCATGGAAATCAATCCTTGCTCTACTGGTTCATTTGTCTTAGCCGCAGCTGCTGCAATGGGAGCCGAACCCAGACCAGATTCGTTCGAGAAAACACCTCGCGCCACACCATTTTGAATAGCCATTCGAATGCTAGCGCCAGCAAATCCACCTACCGCAGCAACAGGACTAAATGCTGATGTCAAGATTAAAGCGATTGTGGCAGGGATTTTCCCAATATTAAAGAAAATAACTGTAAGAGTTCCCAAAATATAGATGATGGCCATAAAAGGAACAACAGTAGTTGAAACCTTTGAAATGGACTTGAGACCACCAAAGACTGCAATTGCTACAAATACAGACAACACAAGAGCTGTGATGGCTGGCGAAATAGTTGTTGTATTTTGGATAGATTCTGTAATCGAGTTGACTTGAGTGAAGGTTCCTATTCCCAACAAAGCTACTAGAACACCTGCTAGGGCAAAGAAGATGGCAAGTGGTCGCCACTTTTCTCCCATCCCTAGAAGGATATAGTGCATCGGACCTCCCGCTACTGCACCATGGTCGTCCTTGGTGCGGTATTTAATGGCTAATAATCCTTCCGCATACTTAGTTGCCATTCCAAAGAAAGCAGCCATCCACATCCAAAAGAGGGCTCCTGGGCCACCGACCTTGATAGCCGTCGCCACCCCGATAATATTTCCCGTACCAACTGTCGCTGCGAGTGCTGTACACAAGGCCGCAAAACTGGATACATCGCCATGCCCCTTGTCCTTAGTAAAAATAAGCTGGAAGGCCTTTGGCAGACGCAAAATCTGCAAAAGTCCTAGACGGGCAGTTAGGTAAATCCCTGTCCCAACCAATAAAATCAAGAGGGGTGGACCCCAAGCAAAAGCATCAATTGATTTAAGCAATTCTAACATTTCCTTCTCCTATCTTTTCAACCCCAAAAGAAAGAGCACATGCAAGATACATGTACTCTGGAATGCTTAGATAAATGCTAAAAAGCGGTCTATCCTAGCTCTGTCCTTTTACCTGAGAGTTTGAGCAGTTGCCTGCCTTGCCCCTTCGGTGCCTTTACGGTCTCTCCAGAGTTCCGTCCATTTACAGTCATGGAAAATCAAACGATTCCCCACTTCTATTAAACTTCATTCGGTGTTGGTATTTAATTGATTCTTATTTTACAAAAAATGTTGGCTTTTGTCAATGTTTTTATCAGTAAAACTTAATTCAACAGTTTTTACTGTATAAAGTCCAAAATACTGCTATCCTTTAAAAGTGACAATAGTCGCACCACTGCCTCCAGCATTTTGTGGGGCATAGCCGAAACTCTTGACATGCTTGTTTCTTTGTAGGTATTTGGTGACACCTTCACGGATGACACCTGTTCCGATACCATGGATGATATCAACTTGTGCCATATTGTTAAGCAAGGCTTGGTCGATAAAGGCATCTAGCTCATTCATGGCCTCTTCATAACGTTTGCCTCGAAGGTCCAGTCTAGCTTGTGGACCACGACCAGAAGTTCGTTTCACGATATTGACTTGTTTTTTCTTGACTTGCTTTTCTTGCTGAGCTTGAACAAGGTCAAATTCTTTCTCTTCTAAAGTCATCTTAATCAAGCCGACTTGGGCTTCCCAGCGGCCGTCCTTGAGTTGACTGGTCAAGGTACCTCGCTGGCCATAACTGAGAACCACGATATCATCTCCCACCTTTGGAGCTCGTTTTTTCTTGGCCTTTTGAAGAACCTTATTTTTAGACAAATCTACTTTTTCAGGAGCTAATTTTTTCAGCTTGGCCTTGGCTTCAATGATTTCGTGGGGCTTGAGTTGGGATTTGCTGTGGAGATTTTTGAGAATCTGGTCACTTTCACTTAGGGCCATGTCCACAATCTCAGCAGCCTGTTCACGCGCCTTGTTAAGCTCTGTTTCCTTTTCACGATTAAGCTCATTGTAGAGCTTTTTGAGAGCACGGTTCATCTTGAGATTTTCTTGCTCCACCTCACGGATATTATCCAAGCGTTTGCGGCTCTCTAGCGTCTGCTCTTCCAGTTGCTCAATGATACGATTGACATCATTATCTTGATCGACCTGCTGACTAGCATCCCCTACGATAACTTCAGATAGGCCTAGACGTTTAGCGATTTCGAAGGCATTGCTTCGTCCAGGAACTCCCTGCATAAAGCGATAGGTCGGGCGTAGAGTTGCAGTATCAAACTCCATGCTGGCATTTTGCACAAAGGCTGTCTCAATACCATAGGCCTTGAGCTCTGGATAGTGAGTAGTAGCCATAGTCTTGACTTGACGCAGGCGAAGATCCTCCAGAATAGCCATGGCAAGGGCGGCTCCCTCTTGAGGGTCTGTACCAGCTCCCAACTCATCCAAGAGCAAGAGCGAATGTTGATTGACCTTGCCAAGAATATCCACAATATTGGTCATGTGGCTAGAGAAGGTAGACAAGCTCTGCTCAATAGACTGCTCATCTCCAATATCAGCAAAAATTTCTTCAAAAATACCAACACGACTTCCCTTATCTGCTAAAATCGGCAAACCAGACTGGGCCATAACCTGTGTCAAGCCGAGGGTTTTGAGCATGATGGTCTTACCACCAGTATTGGGACCTGTAATGACAATCGCTGTTAAATCTTGACCAAAATGGACATCATTTGCGACGGCATTTTTGACCAAAGGATGGCAGACATGGAGCAGTTGAATCTCTTGATTTTCTGATAGCTGAGGCACGACTGCTTGTCTTTCTTGGATAAAGCGGACCTTGGCACGAATCAAATCCAGATGACCGATAATCCAAGCGTCATTAGCAATCTCAGCCGCATGAGGGCGGACACGCTCCGAGATTTCTTGGAGAATACGAAGCATTTCATAGCGCTCATCTGCTCGCAGACTAGCAATATCTTCGCTCAATTTGACCACCTCACGGGGTTCAATATAGACGGTATTTCCACTAGCAGAAATATCATGAACGACACCTGCAATCTTATTTCGGTAGGTGTTTTTGACTGGTAAAACCTGACGGCCATTTCTGCTGGCAACGATTCCTTCCGTCAACATCTGCGCTTTTTGCTTGAGCAGGTCCTGTAGGACATCGCGTACCTGACTCTCGCTATCATGGATTTTTCGACGGATACGCGCCAATTCTTCACTGGCAAAATTTTCAATGAAACCTGCATCATTAAAGGCTTGGAGATTTCCTTGTAATTGTGGAAAATCATGTAATTTCTCAAACCAAAGGGCTAATTCTTCCAAGCTGACATTTTCCAGATTGGCATAAAAACTTTGCAGTTCTCTGCTAGAAAGAAGCACGCGCTTCAAGAGTAGGAACTCCTCGATATTGAGGTCTGCCCCCATCTCCAACCGCTTGCAGACTCCTGCGATTTCCTTGGTTGCAAGAATGGTAAAATGCGGTTGCTCGACAAAGAGAGCCTGCATTTCCTTCATCTCAGCAAAAGCCTGTTTGATTTTATCCGCTTTGGCAGTCGGAGCTAGCTGTCTCAATTGCTCCAAGCCCTGCTCGGTCAACAAATGAGGCTCAAACAAGGCCTTAACCTTATTGAACTCTAATGTTTCTAATATTTTCTTGTTCATCTTTATTTCCTTATCTTTGAATGTCTATGTGTATTATACTCAATGAAAATCAAAGAGTAAACTAGGCAGCTAGCCGCAGGTTGCTCAAAACACCGTTTTGAGGTTTTGGATAGAACTGACGAAGTCAGCTCAAAATACTGTTTTGAGGTTGCAGATGGAAGCTGACGTGGTTTGAAGAGATTTTCGAAGAGTATTAGCTTTTTACATTCTGATAGATTCTAGTCAATCTGTAAACAAAGGGCGAGGAAAACTCCTGCCCTTTTTATCCGATTAAATTTGTCACCCAGATTTGTTTGAGCCAACTAGTTGTTACTGGTATGCTCTGGATGATGTGTTTTGCGACGATACTTTTTTCAAGAGGATTTTGAATAGCTGCCATGGGAATGGTTGCCAAGATAGTCAAGGCCATTTGCAAGACAAATAAGGTCACCAACATGGACAAAATACCTGCTGAAACTTGGAACAACTTACCACCCAGTTTTTTACTAGGAATCAAGTGTAAGAGGAGACCAAGCAAACGACCGATGCTATAGACAATCCCAAATACAAGCAAATAGCCGATCCCTGCGTAAAAGACCTTATCCAACTGAAAGAGTTGATCCGATGGGAAAAAGAAAGTTCCCTGACCTTCCTGCGGATTTGCATAAGGGACCAGCAAATGAAATTGCTCTCCTAGCCCCTTATAAAACTGGCCAGCCACAAAAGCCGATGCCATAGCTGAAATCAGGTAATAAACCTGTAAGAGCAGGCCTCTCCGATAGCCGATATAAAATCCCCAAGCCAAGACCAATAGAAGAAGGAGTGAAATCATAAGGGATCCTCAATCTTGCTCTGTTCTTGCTTGCAAGTCACAAGCTTGTGACGGAGTTCTTCTAATTCTTGCTCCTTATCATCAAATTCAATCTCACGGCTGAGCTGAGTTGATAAACAGTTGACTGCCAACAAAAGAGCGATGGTTTCATCATCTGCGCTAGGCATTTGTTCTTTAATTGCTTGGTATTTTTCTGTCGCAACCTTGGCGATCTCCTCCATAAAAAGGTTATCATGCTCGCTTGTCAAGGTTAATGATTTTTTCCCGAATGTAAATTTGAATCGATTTAGATTTGCCATAAAATTCACCTCACGATATTATACCAAAATTCGCTAATTTTGTCAGTTTTTACAAATTTGCCTGCTTTTATGGTACAATAGGAACTATGGCAAGTATAACACTCACACCAAGTGAAAAGGAGATTCAGGCTTTTCTTGAACACTATCAAACCAGTCTGGCTCCCAGCAAGAATCCCTATATCCGCTACTTTTTGCGACTACCTCAATCAACGGTTTCTATCTATACTTCTGGAAAGGTTTTGCTTCAGGGTGAAGAAGCTGAGAAGTACGCCTGTTTCTTTGGTTATCAAGTTGTAGAGGAAAACAGGGGACAAAATTTCCCTTTAATTGGGACAGATGAAGTGGGAAATGGTTCCTACTTTGGTGGGCTTGCAGTTGTGGCTTCCTTTGTCACACCTGACCAGCATGCCTTCTTGCGAAAACTCGGTGTGGGGGATTCCAAAACTCTGACTGACCAAAAGATCCGTCAGATTGCCCCTATCCTCAAAGAAAAAATCCAGCACCAGGCACTGCTTCTCTCACCAAGCAAGTACAACGAGGTCATCGGAGACCGCTACAATGCTGTTTCTGTTAAGGTAGCCCTCCATAATCAGGCTATCTATCTCCTCCTTCAAAAAGGCATTCAGCCTGAGAAAATTGTGATTGATGCCTTTACCAGTGCTAAAAATTATGACAAGTACTTGGCACAAGAGGCCAATCGTTTCAGCAATCCTATCAGCTTAGAAAAAAAGGCTGAGGGCAAATACTTGGCTGTAGCAGTTTCTTCTATCATTGCGCGTGATCTCTTTCTGGAAAATCTTGAAAATCTGGGACGAGAACTGGGCTATCAACTTCCGAGTGGAGCTGGAACGGCTTCTGATAAGGTGGCTAGCCAGATTTTGCAAGCCTATGGTATGCAGGGACTCAACTTCTGCGCCAAACTGCACTTTAAAAATACTGAAAAAGCGAAAAAACGCTTAGAAAGGTAAATTATGAATTCATTTAAAAGTTTCCTAAAAGAGTGGGGATTGTTCCTCCTGATTCTGTCATTACTAGCTTTAAGTCGTATCTTTTTTTGGAGTAATGTCCGCGTAGAAGGGCATTCTATGGATCCGACCCTAGCGGATGGCGAAATTCTCTTTGTCGTTAAGCACCTCCCTATTGACCGTTTTGATATCGTGGTTGCCCATGAGGAAGATGGTAATAAGGACATTGTCAAACGTGTCATCGGAATGCCTGGCGATACCATCCGTTACGAAAATGATAAACTTTACATCAATGACAAAGAGACAGATGAACCTTACCTAGCTGACTACATCAAACGTTTCAAGGATGACAAACTCCAAAGCACTTACTCAGGCAAGGGCTTTGAAGGAAATAAAGGAACTTTCTTTAGAAGTATCGCTGAAAAAGCCCAAGCCTTCACAGTCGATGTCAACTACAATACCAACTTTAGCTTTACTGTCCCAGAAGGAGAATACCTTCTCCTCGGAGATGACCGCTTGGTTTCGAGCGACAGTCGCCACGTAGGTACCTTCAAAGCGAAAGATATCACAGGGGAAGCTAAATTCCGCTTCTGGCCAATCACCCGTATCGGAACATTTTAAGAAACCTAAGAGGCCGAGAATCAAGAATCTCAGCCTCTTCTTCTATCGTGAGAAGATGATTATTTATTGACTATAATCCCCCCAACTCTCACCTATTCATGCAAAGGAATTTTATGGAAGTTTATTTTTCAGGAACCATTGAACGGATTATTTTTGAAAATCCCAGCAATTTTTATCGTATCCTCCTCCTAGAAATCGACGATACGGACGCAGAGGATTTTGATGATTTTGAAATCATTGTCACGGGCACCATGGCCGACGTGATCGAGGGAGAAGACTATACTTTTTGGGGACAAATTGTCCAGCACTCCAAGTATGGGGAGCAACTGCAAATCAGCCGATATGAACGCGCAAAACCAACTAGCAAGGGATTGGTCAAGTACTTTTCAAGTAGCCATTTCAAGGGGATTGGTCTCAAGACTGCTCAGAAAATCGTGGATACCTATGGCGACAATACCATTGACGAAATTCTGCAACACCCAGAAAAGCTAGAAGGCATTGCAGGACTATCTGCCAAAAATCGCGAGGCTTTCGTCTCCACTCTCCGTCTCAACTACGGAACGGAGATGGTTTTGGCCAAACTAGCCAACTACGGTATTCCCAATAAACTAGCCTTTCAAATTCAAGACTTTTACAAGGAAGAAACCCTTAATGTGGTTGAAAATTATCCCTACCAATTGGTTGAGGATATCAAGGGCTTGGGCTTTACCATTGCTGACCAATTAGCGGAAGAACTAGGTATCGAAAGTCAGGCTCCTGAGCGCTTTCGTGCCGGTCTAGTTCACAGTCTTTTTCAGGCCTGTATGGAAACAGGGGATACCTATGTTGAAGCACGGGATTTGCTAGAACAAACTCTAACTCTTCTTGAATCTTCCCGCCCCGTGGAACTGGATCCCAGCCAAGTTGCCCAAGAACTCTCCAACCTGATTGAAGAAGACAAGGTTCAGCAGATTGATACCAAGATTTTTGACAACAGCCTCTTTTTCGCTGAGGAAGGTATCCGCAGTCACTTGGTTCGCATCCTTGAAAAAGGAAAACAGAAGAGTCATGATTTAGAAACCATTCAAAAACATATCACTACTGTCGAGGATGAGCTGGGGATTGAGTATGATAGCATTCAAAAACAGGCTATCTGCGACGCTATCCAGAACAAGATCTTTATCCTGACAGGTGGACCTGGTACTGGTAAGACAACGGTTATCAATGGTATCATCGCTGTTTATGCTCTTTTAGAAGGACTTGACCTCAGGAAAAAAAGCAATCTGCCGATTCTTCTTGCTGCTCCAACTGGACGAGCAGCTCGCCGCATGAATGAATTGACAGGCTTGCCGAGCGCGACCATACACCGCCACTTGGGAATGACAGGCGACGATGATACCAGCCATCTGGAAGATTATCTGGATGCTGACTTTATCATCGTGGATGAATTTTCGATGGTGGATACTTGGCTGGCCAATCAACTCTTCTCCAACATCTCTTCTAACAGTAAAATCCTTATCGTGGGTGACAGCGACCAGTTGCCGTCTGTCAGTCCTGGACAGGTTCTAGCTGATCTACTTCATATTCCCTTGATTCCTCAGACTCGCTTGGAAAAAATTTACCGACAAAGCGAAGAATCAACTATCGTCACCCTAGCTAGTCAGATTCGACAGGGCATCTTGCCAGCTGATTTCACCCAGAAAAAAGCAGACCGTTCCTACTTTGAAATTGCTAGTGGCCATATTCCAGCTACTATTGAGAAAATCTTAGGCGCTGCCCTCAGAAGTGGTATTCCTGCACGTGATATTCAGGTTCTGGCCCCCATGTACCGGGGGACAGCAGGTATTGATGCCATCAACCAGCTCATGCAAGACCTCCTCAATCCACCACAAAAAGACCAACTCAGTTTTGAAGCTCCCCAGTGCCACTATCGTAAGGGAGATAAGGTCATTCACTTGGTCAACGATGCTGAAATCAATGTCTTTAATGGAGATTTAGGAGCCATCACAGACCTGATTCCTGGTAAATATACCGAATCGAAACAAGACGAGATTGTCATTGATTTTGATGGCAATGAGGTCTCTTACCCACGTAACGAATGGTACAAAATTCGCCTGGCCTATGCCATGAGTATCCATAAATCGCAGGGAAGTGAGTTCCCTGTTGTTATCCTACCTATCACCAGTGCTAGCAGGCGTATGCTGGAGCGCAATCTCATCTACACAGCCATTACACGCGCCAAAAGCAAGCTTATCTTACTAGGCGAATTACAGGCCTTCGACTATGCTACTCAACATATCGGAACTGCCCGAAAAACCTATCTGATTGAACGCTTCAGTGATTTATTGGAGAATGTTGAAGAAAAGCAACCAGCTGTCTCTGAAACTGCCACATCAAGTGCCTCTGAACAATCCTATATCCTAACCGAAGAAAACTGGGATAGCATCCCCGCCATGATTGGGATTACAGACACAGACCTCAAAGAGATTTTTGGAAAATAGTGTATAAGAAAACCCACCAATTCAGGTGGGCTTTTTGTTTATTAATACTCAATGAAAATCAAAGAGCAAACTAGGAAGATAGCCGCAAGCTGTACTTGAGTACGGTAAGGCGACGCTGACGTGGTTTGAAGAGATTTTCGAAGAGTATAAGATTATTTAACTGTTGCTGTGCTTGTAATCAATTCAACAGCTTTTTTGATTGTGATATCGTGTTTCAACATATCAGCTGAAAGCAAGCTTTGTACTTGTGCAACTTCCATGTTGTAATCTGCAGCCAATTGCTCGATTTCTTTTTGGATTTCTTCTTCTGAAGCGTCAAATCCTTCAGCTTTCGCAACTGCTTCGATAACAAGGTTAGTCTTAGTACGTGACTCAGCTTCTGATTGGTATTGATTGTGAAGGTCTTCTTGAGTAGTTCCAGTGATTTGGAAGTACATGTCAGGGTTGATACCTTGACGTTGCAAGTTTCCAAGGAATTCGTTTACTGAACGGTGAACTTCTTCGTGGATCATTTCTTCTGGAAGTTCTACGATTTCAGCGTTTTCTACAGCTTTATCGATTGCTGCACCTTCAACTGCATCTTTGTAAGCTTCTTCTTTAGCAGCAGCCAATTCCTTGCGGTATTTTTCTTTCAATTCAGCAAGTGTTTCAACTTCTTCGTCGATGTCTTTTGCAAGCTCATCGTCAAGAGCTGGAACTTCTTTAGCTTTTACTTCGTGGATAGTTGTTACGAATTTAGCTTCTTTACCTGCAAGATCTTCTGCTTGGTAGTCTTCTGGGAATGTTACGATAACATCAACAGTTTCACCAGCTGAGTGACCTACCAATTGGTCTTCGAAACCAGGGATGAATTGACCTGAACCAAGTCCAAGTGAGAAGTTTTCACCTTTTCCACCGTCAAATTCAACACCGTCGATAGAACCAACGAAGTCGATGACAACAGTGTCGCCGTTTTCAGCAGCAGCTTCTTTGATAACCAATTCAGCCAAGTTGTTGCGTTCGCGTTCGATACGCTCTTCAACGTCAGCGTCAGTTACTTCTTTTTCTACATCTACTGATACTTCAAGGTTTTTGTAGTCACCCAATTTTACTTCAGGTTTTGTAACAACTTCAGCTGTGATAACCCAGTCTTGACCTTTTTCCATTGAAGTTACATCAATTTTTGGTTGAGCAACAACTTCAAGACCAGCTTCTTTTACAGCTGCTTCATAAGCGTTTGGCAAAAGAGCGTTCATAACGTCTTGGTAAAGTGACTCTTCACCAAATTTTTTGTCGAAGATAGGGCGTGGAAGGTGACCTTTACGGAAACCTGGAACATTAAGAGATTTCTTCACTGAGTTGAAGACACGGTCCAATTCTGGTTTGATTTGGTCTTGAGAGATAGTGAAAGTCAAGACACCACGGTTTGTTTCTTTGTTTTCAAATGATACAGACATTCTGTCATTTCTCCTTAAAATTTTTTAAATACAGTCTATTATAACATAAATGGACGACTTTTTTCAAGTAATGAATGCGCTCTTCAATCACGCTAGAGGTACTTGCTCGCTTCTTTGATGCTAAGGTCAGCCATTCTTTCCTTGTTTTTCTCAATGAAGCCTGCTTCCCAAGTTGGATTGGTTTTGGAGTAGTCTCTTAGAGCCCAGCCAATGGCTTTATTGATAAAGAATTCTGTTTGATTCAAATTATGAAGCAGAATCTTTTCCAGTAATTGAACATTGGTCTTCTCTTTTCTTAACAACTGGTGGTCAATAGCGACTCGTCTCAGCCAGATATTGTATGACAAGCTCCATTGGAGGATTATTTTTTCCAGTTCCGGCTTGTCATACACCAAACTCCCTACTACTCGATCTAGGATATCTACGGTATCCCACCAGGATTTTGTGACGACTAACCGCTCAAGCTTAGGTAAATCGTTCTCCGTTAGATAAGACTGCATTGCTTTCAAATAATTAGCAGCCACATATTGGTATTCTCTAGGCTCCTTTCTCCAGCAAGTATCTACAAAATTCCAGTCGATAATCTTTGTTTTTTTCGCTTTTGGAAAGTATTTTTTATAGAGTGCATTTCTTTCAGGAGCCGCAATACCTAGGAAGAAAAATTGATGGCGCATATAGGCTTCCATAGGCCCTGCCTTTTTTGAATCTTTTGCTGCTTCTATCTCAACAAGTAAATCTGTTAGACTCATCTAAAACTCCTCATGCCCCACCAAGTGGTGCTGAAAGGCATAGACAGCCGCCTGAGTGCGATCGCTGACCTCAAGTTTGGCTAGGATATTGGACACATGGGTCTTAACCGTCTTGAGAGAGATAAAAAGTTCATCTGCGATACGCTGATTTTCGTAGCCCTTGGCGATGAGTTGGAGAACATCTCGCTCACGCGCAGTCAGATCCTCATGTAGTTCTATGTGATTGCGGTGGTATTCGACCTTTTTGCTGACCTCTTGCTCAATGGCCAACTCCCCAGCAGCCACCTTACGGACAGCATGGAGCAGTTCGTCGGCACTAGAAGTCTTAAGCATATAGCCACGAGCACCTGCATCTAAGACGGGCATGATTTTTTCATTGTCCAAATAAGAGCTCACAATCAAAATCTTGGCTTCAGGCCATTCTTTGAGGATAGCCAAGGTCGCATCAATTCCATTTATCTCAGGCATAACGATATCCATGACAATGACATCTGGACGCAGTTTCAAGGCCAAGTCAATACCTTGAGACCCGTTTGCCGCCTCGCCCACAACTTCTACATCGTCTTGGAGGTCAAAGTAACTTTTCAAGCCCAATCGGACCATTTCATGGTCATCTACTAGTAAAATTTTCATCTCTACTCCTTTATGATTCCTTACCTAACAAGGGAATACGGATATCAACTGCCAGTCCTTGCTTGGGAGCTGTTAATAACTGAACCGTCCCTGCCATATCTTCGACCCGCTCCTTGATATTACGAAGTCCATAACTCAAGTCGTCTAAGCTCCCCAACTGGAAACCAATCCCATTATCCACCACCTTCAGCTGCAATTCAACATCCGTCTGATAGAGATAGACATCCAAACAAGAGGCCTGGGCATGGCGGAGGGTATTGCTGATCAACTCCTGCAAGATGCGGAAGATATGCTCCTCGATTTTCTTGGGCAATTTCGTTACATTTTGCTTGAAACTAACCTTGAGATCACTCTTGTCCTCAAGCTCTTTTAAGAGAATTTGAATTCCCTCAACCAGACTCTTTTGCTCCAGTTCAACTGGTCTCAAATGCAAGAGCAAGACCCGCAAATCCTTCTGGGCGGTTTCTAAAATAGCTGTGACACTCTGCAGCTGGATCTGCATCTTTTCTCTATCCAATTTCAAAGTCTGCTGACTGATACCTGATAAAATCATGTGAGCCGCAAACAACTCCTGACTAACTGTATCGTGCAAATCCCGAGCAATCCGCTTCCGTTCTTTCTCGATGATTTCCTCTTCCTGAGCAAGACTCTGATTTTCTGCTTTTTGAAGAGCTTCTGTCAAAAGATTAAGTTTACCTGACAAGGACTTGAAACTGGCATCCAAATCTGGATCTGCAAGCCGAATCACTTCTTGTCCTGCTAATAAACGCTTGAGATTAGACTGCATTTTTCTTAGAGAAAGCTCTTCGATAGCTCTCCAAAACAGGGCTAAGAGAAAGGTCATGGACATGCTGAATACCAACAACAAAAAGATAAATTTTTCTGTTTTTTCGACATCATGTAAGAAAATAGACCAGTCAAAGTCAAGGATGTCCAGCAAGCTGTGGGACAGAAATAAGACAAACAGGATGGAGGTGAGGGCAATGATTACATAAGCTTGTTTTTTCATCCTCTGACCACCTCCACATCGCCAATCATAGTGGTCAAGAGAATCTTGACGCTCTTGTTACTCTTGAGATAATCTCTCGTTTCTTGATGATAGTGTTCATTACGTAGAGCTCGCTTTGGATGATTAAAAAAAGTCAAATCCCCATAGAGACAGTTAACACTGAGACTAACTTCTACATCTACGGGCACAATGATTTTGGTCGTACCTACCATCTTTCTGAGGATAATGACATTATCGTGATTGGTTAGGATTACCCTCTCCAGATGAATAGTGTCTTTACCCATGAGGCGAAAAATATTGATATCATCAAATTGGCAAGTCTGGTAACTTGAAAAATGATGGAGATTACCAAACCAACGATTTTTCTCCTTCTTAACCGTCACCACATCTTCAAACACCAAATTGGTCTGATCTTTTTCCTGATTCATCATCGGGTAAAGAAGAAATAGACTGTATATAACCGCAACAAAAATAGCTAGAATCACAAAAGGATTGAGCATGACGATGAAAAAGAAGAGAATGGTTGCCACCACCAAAAGAAGGTTATTGCCCTCTTTACCAGTGTAATAGCGAATCAAAAGCAAAAAGAGGAATAAAATCAGCAGAAAACGCGAAAAATGCTCTGAAACCATCAAAATCAGAGCTCCTGTCAAAAGACAGGCTTCGATAAATAAAAAGATTTTAAATTTTCTCATAGGTTCATCCTCTCCCTTCTATTTTATCACAATTCAAAAAAGTCACCTCGGTCTGAAGATGGAAAAAAAGGCGGTGGTTACGCCTTTTTCATCTGATCCTTTGCTTCTTTTAATTTTCCATAAAGAAGATAGTCTACTTTTTGTAAATCTGCTATAGTGGCACAATTAAGGGCACACATAATCAAACGCAGGTCGTCTTTCCAGCCTTGGACAATGCCAATCACTTCTTCAACTGTGTAGGTTTCAACCAATTCTAGAACTGTTCGAGAGAGTCCTACAGCCTTAGCACCAAAGACCAAACACTTAATCATATCCAGCGGATTGCGAACACCTCCACTAACTAAGAGTTGGACCTTGTCTTTCCAGTCTTGGGCATTGATAAGGGCCTGCATGGTGGACTGGCCCCATTGATTGAGGTAGTCACGTTGACCACTGCGACGGTTTTCGATATAAGCAAAGCTGGTGCCACCACGTCCTGATAGATCCACTGTACGAACACCCAGTTCATAGGCTCTTTCGATGGTCTTCACATCCATTCCAAAACCTACTTCCTTGAGGACAATCGGAACAGGGATTTGCTTGCCATAGTCTGCTAGGTGCGATTGCCAGTTTCTAAACGTTCTTTCTCCCTCAGGCATGAGCAATTCCTGCATGACGTTGACATGCACTTGCAAGAGAACAGGATTCATCTCTTCTACAGTCTGAAGACCTAACTCGACAGGCTTGTCCAATCCAATATTGGTTCCAAGAAGGAGATTTGGATGATCAGACTTGACAGAAAAAGAGTCAGCTGCTGGATCTTTAAGGGCTGCGCTATAAGAACCCGTTACAAATAAAATATCACAGGCTTCCGCCACCTGAGCCAGCTTTTGATTGATTTCTCTTCCCTTATCGCTTCCACCCGTCATGGCATTGATATAAAAAGGAAAATCCCACTTTCGACCAGCAAACTCTGTCGACAGATCGACTTCATCCAGGTCGTAAAGAGGCAAGGAAGAATGAATCAACTCCACCTCATCAAAGCTATTATAGGAACTTTTCTGCTCAAGGGCATAGCGGATGTGCTCATCCTTACGATTTGTCGTCATGTCCTATCCTTTCTTGGTATAAGAGCTCAATCCCCAGATCGGCCCAACGGTTTTTTAGGGTTTTAGTTGATTGCTCATCAAAACTCAAGGCAATACCACAATCACCACCACCAGCACCGCTACTCTTGGCGACAGCTTGCAAATCTTGACTAGCTTCTTTCAACTGTCTAAGCGAAGGCGTGTAAATATCTGTGCTCAAGCCTTCTAAGAGCTTGCTGGCCACTTCTACTTGCTCGATAATTTTTTCTGATTTCACCTGTTCCAAGGCTTCTACCAAAGAAACCACCGTT
This sequence comes from Streptococcus mitis, assembly GCF_023110375.1. Classification (GTDB taxonomy): domain Bacteria; phylum Bacillota; class Bacilli; order Lactobacillales; family Streptococcaceae; genus Streptococcus; species Streptococcus mitis_CI. The sequence goes on from NZ_JALDVV010000002.1 coordinate 226,950, forward strand.
TCTTTTGAGGAACTTAAAAAATTCTGATTGATATTTTGCTTGATTTGCTGGACCATGTGACTCGATACAGCCACTTCCTTGGTCCATCCCACTAGGAAATCACATTCTAGGGCAGGTTGTACATGTGAGATTGAAAAGCCCCAATCACGCTCTAAAACAGTCGCTAAGTTTTCTTCTTCCAACCAAGCAGCCACCTTCTGGCGATCAAATGACTGGTAGAGAACCAAATCCTCTGCCACAATACAGGCAATGTCCCCCATAGAACCATTGTCTCCGCGCTTAAGCAAGACAGCACTGGCCAGCTTGAACAAGAGGTTCTGATCAATCGAAAGATTATACAGAGCCAGCAGAGCCTTGATGACCAAGACAACGACGCTACCGCTAGAACCTAAACCAAACTTTTTCCCTTCTCGTTCCATTTTTCCACGGATTTCTAGAGAAAAAGGTCGCAAGGTCTGCCCACGATAAACGAGGAAGCCATTCATCAAAGCAATTGTTTCTTGAATCAAGCTATAGTCAGGATTTGGCGTCAAATCAACTGCGAAATCAAACATATCTGAGTAGATACGGTAACTATCAGAAAAAGCAATCTCGCCCTTCATATAGATGGGAATAGCCTTTATCAAGGCCAACTGTCCGGGCTCTAAAATAGCATATTCACCTGCCCAATAAAGTTTCCCGCAAGTTTTAACAGCAATCATCTTGACTCAAATCCTTTGTTTTTGACACAATCAAGCGATAACGTTGACCGAAGATTTCTGACAAATGCTCCAAGTCTTTCTCTTGACAGAGGACTTTGACATTGGGTCCTGCATCCATAGTAAAGTAGCAGGCTTCCCCTTGTTCACGAAGCTGGCGGACAAAGTCCATGGCTTCATAGCTTGCATCCGTCAGATAAGAAAAGGCTGGTGATGCTGTTTTGGTCGTAGCGTGCATAGCCAGGGCATTTTTCTCCGTTAATTCCCCAACCTTAGCAAAGTCGTTCTCTTTGAGATAAACCAGCATATCCTGATAATCCTTCTCAGACTTACGCACCCAGTCATCAAAGGTCGTCGAGGTTTCCACACAAAGTTTCATCCCGTCACGGCTAGAGATTGGTTTTTTCTTATCCTCTAGCACCAACATAATCATAGCTAGTTTCAAGTCTGTCTCTACAAGGTAAATTTCCCCGCTATCCTTGTCCCAGGCACCTAGCGGTCCATAAAAACTCCGAGAGGAAGAACCTGAGGCAAACTTAGCCTCCTGTGCCAACTGACTTCTATCCAAGCCAAGCTTGAAATAAGCATTGCAAGCCTTAACTAAGGCGGATAAACCACTAGAACTTGAAGACAAGCCCGCTGCGGTAGGCATATTGTTTTGAGTATCAATACGAACAAAGCCATCACCATCTGGACGGTAGCGGTCAATAATCTTGCTCATCTTGGCATGCTCAACCTCATTTTGTAACTGACCATTGATATAAAATGCATCAGCAGTCGCATCCGTTGGTAAAGGCGACAAGGTCGTCTCCGTATACATATTCTCCAAAGTCAGAGAGATACTGCTAGTAGCAGGCACCATCTCTTTTTCTTTTTTCTTTCCCCAATATTTGATAATAGCAATATTTGCGTAGGAACGTACTGTTACAGGCTCTCTATCCATATCTGAACAGCTCCTTTCTCTTCTAATCTTTCTACTAGTTCTTGTGCGTGTGGCAAATTGGGTGCCAAGGCTATGATACAGCCTCCAAGCCCACCACCGCTCATCTTGGCACCCAGAGCTCCATGTTTAAGAGCCGTTTCAACCAAAGAATCTGCCTCAGGACTACTAACACCAATTTCTTTTAAATGCAAATGCGCTTGACTAAGGATTTGTCCCAGCCCTTCAGCATCTTTTCGTGAAATCGCTTCTTCTGCCTGCCGAGTCAATTCTCCCAAGGCATGCAAAAACGGTAAGGCATCCTTGCCCTTGCTTTGAACCACTTGGATGGCTTCACGAGTATGACCATAAACACCCGTATCGGCAATCACCAAATAGGCGGATAAATCCATCTCAAGCTCTGTAAATCCTACGTTCTTAATAAAGCGAATAGGCTGGTCACTGAGACAGGTCTTAGCATCCAAACCACTAGGATTCATATGGGCAATCATCTCAGCTCGATTGACCAAGATTTCTAGTACATCATGAGGCAGTTCTGCCTGATAATAGTCAAATACCGCACGAATGGCCGCTATGCTGATAGCCGCTGACGAACCCATTCCCCGTTTTTCAGGGATAGCCGAGTCAATCTCACAGCGAATGCAGGATTCTTTGATATCCAAATACTCCAGTGAAGCATACACCGCCATGGACAAGGTATCCTCTTCATAGAGACGCCAAGGACTCGCTGCAGGAACTACCTTACAAGTCACCTCCACCTCCAAAAGAGGCAGGGAAATAGCCGGATAACCGTAAACGACTGCATGCTCCCCAATTAAAATTATCTTACTATGTGCCTGACCGACACCAACCTTTTTTGTCATGTTATCCTTTTACTAGACGGAAAGACCGTCTTATTTTTCACACAAGTATTGATTCTTTCCTATCTATTTTATTATATTTTCATAAAAAAAGCGATTGTTTCCATTCACAATCGCTTTTTTAATTATTGAACCCATTCGCCATTATAGTTGACAGAATAGCCATCTACAGTGGTATTCACTGCCAAGGCACCTGAGCTATAAGCGTAGTACCATTTACTACCGACCTGGAACCAGCCTGTTGCCATAGCTCCTGATGAACGGAGATAGTACCACTTGTTACCAAGGTTTTGCCAACCAATTTTCAGATCACCATTTGACTGGTCTAAATAATACCAAGTTGAGCCTTCTTGATACCAGCCAGTTGCCATTGCACCTGATGAACGGAAGTAGTACCACTTATTGCCAAGTTGTTTCCAACCAGTTTGCATTGTAGCTGTTATTGGATCTAGATAGTACCAAGTTGAGTTATCATTTGTCCAACCACGCACTAGCTCCCCAACCGTTAAACTGTCGATACGAGCATCGAAGCCACTATCCTTCTGTAAATAATACCAATGCCCCTCGTCATAAATCCAACCAGTTTTTAAAGTGTGATAGCTACGCTGATCTTCAAAATAATAAACACGTTTTTCGTCTGGGGTCTCATATTGTTCCCCATGATGTTTGTTGGTGTTTGTAGCAGTTTTTGCCTCTAAAACTTGCTTGCCAACAAATTCTTGAAGAACCCCATCTTGGTTAAAGTAGTACCATTGTGGCATTGGCATAGATTCTAATCTTAAACCATTTGGGTAAGGACCAATTGTACTACCTTTAGATGGAAACGGGATATATTGCCAGCCGACAACCATTTCTCCTGATACATGATCAAAATAATAGGTCTTGCCATCAATCACTCGCCAAGCCTTTTCTTTGATCTCACCCTTCTTGTAGTAGGTTCTACCATTTTCTTGGACAAATTTCCAACCTTCTAAATCAGCATCATCCGCCAATACTGCACTTGTTGCTAACAAACCGAAGAAAAAGACTGCTAATGCAATTTGCATCAATTTTTTTATTATTTTCATTAGACCTATCCTCCATAGCTGATTGTAGCAAATGCAAAATCGTATGTCAATATATAAAAAAACTCATATAAAAAGCAGTTACATAACTGCAACTGCTTTTCTATTCTTGCATGGTGTAACCGACACCACGAACGGTTTTAATGTAACTTTTTTGACCTTTTACATCAAGCTTGCTACGTAGATAACGGATATAGACATCCACGATATTGGTTTCGGTCGCACTTTCATACTTCCAGACACTTTCCAACAACTGCTCACGAGTCAGAACTTTCTTGCTTCCCATAAGAGTGGCCAAAAGGTCATACTCACGACGAGTCAGAGCAATCATTTCCTCGCCACGATAAACGGTATGATGCTCTACATCCATACGCAGATTACGGTAAGACGTTGGAACCTTCATCTGACTACAGTGTTGGTCGATGAAGTCCCTACCTCGGAAAATCGCTGAAATACGAGCTACCAGATTGTCAATAATAACCGGCTTATAGATGTAAGAAACGGCAAAGCGTTGGATTGTCTCAATCTGATCTTGCAATTCTTCGCGATGGTCCAAGACCATAATCACTGAGGCTGGCTTAGTCCGACTCAGCTTGTCTGCAAAATCCTGGGCTGTCATATCCCCCAGACGAGCATTCAATAAAATCAAGTCATAGTCTGTCTGAAGAGCCATGGAGAGGGCTTTTTGCCCCTCCTCAACCTGATCAACTCGGTATTGCTCTTTTTGGAGTTCCAAACTTAAAAAATGAGCTAGATTTCGTTCTTTCTCAAGTAATAAAATCCGTTTCCCCATGGCAGACCTACTTATTTTTCGTCATACCAAGAGTAGTGGAATGTTCCTTCTTTGTCTTTACGTTGGTAAGTGTGGGCACCAAAGTAGTCACGTTGCGCTTGGATCAAGTTAGCTGGAAGGTCAGCTGAACGGTAGCTATCAAAGTAAGTAATAGCTGCTGAGAAAGTTGGCACTGGCACACCAGCTTGAACAGCAAGAGCTACGATATCACGCACTGCTTGTTGGTACTTAGCAGTAACATCCAAGAAGTACTCATCCAAAAGAAGGTTGGCAAGATCTGCATCACGGTTGTAAGCATCTGTAATCTTTTGCAAGAAACGAGAACGGATGATACAGCCATCGCGCCAGATAGAGGCGATGTCCGCAAACGGCAAGTTCCAGTTGTTTTCTTTAGAAGCTACACGCAATTGTGCGAAACCTTGTGCGTATGAAATGATTTTTGAGAAGTAAAGGGCTTGACGAATCTTTTCGATCAACTCAGCCTTGTCTCCTTCAAACTTGAAGGCAGCTGGTTTTGGAAGCACCTTGCTAGCATGTACACGCTCTTCTTTGTATGTAGAGATGTAGCGGGCAAATACTGACTCCGTAATCAGTGACAACGGCACACCAAGGTCAAGAGCTGATTGGCTAGTCCATTTACCAGTTCCCTTGTTGCCTGCAGCATCAAGGATATAGTCTACGATTGGGCCATCTTGACCTTCATCATCTTTACGGCTCAAGATATCAGCTGTGATTTCGATCAAGTAGCTGTCCAACTCACCCTTGTTCCACTCAGTAAAGATTTCGGCCATATCTTCTGCAGAAAGGCCTAGCAAGTGTTGCATGAGGTCATAGCTTTCTGCGATCAATTGCATGTCACCATACTCGATACCGTTGTGGACCATTTTCACATAGTGACCAGCTCCATCAGGACCGATGTAAGTCACACATGGTTTGCCATCTTCTGGTGCTTTAGCTGAGATTTCTTCGAGAACATCAGCAACCAATTCGTAGGCTTCTTTTTGTCCACCAGGCATGATAGAAGGACCTTCAAGGGCACCTTTTTCACCACCAGAAACTCCAGTACCGATAAAGTTGATACCTGAGTTTGCTAGTTCTTCATTACGACGGATAGTATCTTTGTAGAAAGTGTTTCCTCCGTCGATCAAGATATCACCCTTGTCAAGGTGTGGAAGAAGGGCTTGAATTGTAGCATCTGTACCAGGTCCAGCTTGAACCATGAGCATGATACGACGAGGTTTTTCGATTGAGTTTACAAAACTTTCAACGTCATAGCTTGGTACAAAGTTCTTTTCAGGATGGCAAGCAATTACATCTTCAGTTTTTTCTTTACTACGGTTGTAAATAGCAACTGTGTAACCACGAGATTCAATATTAAGGGCAAGGTTACGACCCATTACGGCCATACCAACAACACCAAAGTTAGCTTTTGTCATTTGACACTCCTCTTGTTTAATTTGTTTTATTTTATCATTTTTACTTTTGAAAAGAAAGAATTTTGTAACGACTGCTTAGTAGTCCAAGTCATCCGCATGTCCAGAACCATTTCCAACAAAGTATCCTGTCTTACAGTTAAGGGTAAAGAGATAGGTTCCATCTGGCTTGTAGAGGTTGTAATAACCATTGCCATTAACGATATTAACACGTTCAAGGATATATTGGTTACCAGTGATATAACCACGTGAACGTGAAGTCGCTAGAATTTGTTCTAAGACACCATCCGCGAAATCCCAGGCAGAATTATTGCTATCATCAATAGCAGACTGGTTATAAGAAACACGACTCGCACTTCTTTGAACAGCAACTCCTGCACTTGATACACCCATATTGACTTCACTGCGGGTACTTCTAGTTTCAGTTGATGCAGTATTTGAGCTACTTGGACTTGTCTCACTAGCAGTATTTTCGCTTGCTTGACTAGAGCTTGAGCTGCTAGTTTCACTTGAACTTGAGCTTGAAGCACTTGTTTGCTGGCTCTTACCAAGACTGATAGCCTTATCTAGAACTTTATCAAGCTCCGTATTTCCAGTTTTAATATCTGTAAATTTAGCATCTGATTTAGCTTTAGCGTTAGTATCCAAGACACCATCCATAATAGCTGGTTTCTCAAATTGAGCATTGACATCTTGAATGGCCTTGATTTGAGTTGCTAGGCTATCATACTTAGATTTTGCAAGCGTATATTCACGACTACCTTCTAGCTTATCAAGCAAGGTTTTCAGTTGACTCAGTTTATCAAACTGGCTATTCTTCAAAGCCGTTTTGTTGCTATCTGTATAGAAGGCATCATATAAATTATTGAATTCTTCCGCATCTGACTGCGTATTTGTAGTTGATTGAGAAGTTTGGATTTCCTTGGTCGAACGAGCCACTTGACGATAAACATAATAACCAGTTCCAAGGATAAGAACCACTAAGGCTGCTAGAATACCGTAAAGCACCCATTTCTTCTTACTTTTTCCATCTTCACTATCTGTGACTCGAGAACGCGTGAGAGCCTCTTCCGTTCCAACTAATGGTACCTCTTCCTTCTCAAATTCTTCGACAAGAGGAGCTTCTGAAACTCGTGTTAATTCTAAATCATCAAACTGACGCAATTCATCTTCTGGAGCTGGAGAAGTTACTCCTGTTTCCTCACGAAGCTCTTGAAGCAAATTATCCAGAGTCTGAGTCTCCTCTACCTCTTCTTTTTCAACTAAATCATCCTTGCTAAACTGACGTGTTTCAAACTTATCTGCCTCAATTTCATCTTTATGTTGTTTCACATACTTGTCCAAGATAGAATCTCCAGGCAACACACCTGCTTCCACCTCTTCATTTTTTCGCATGGCTTCTCCAACCGTTAGCTCTTTGGCATCATCAAAATCAAATTGCGCTTCTTTATGTTCTGTTTTATGACGATTCCGTCTTTTCTTACTCATGAGTTTTCCTTCCTACTTTACTTCCTGACGTTTAACACGCTGACCAAAATATTGATACAAATCAACTTTTAAAGTTCCGTTGTACAACTTCCGTTTCTTATCCGCCTGACTACCGTACTTGGTCTCAAAGGCTTCATCACTGGTTAAGATAAACTTGCTCCACGTTTTCAGCGGTGCAAATACTTGACCCATCTCAGCATAAAGCTTGGTAACCCCTGCATCATCTGACAAGCGTTCCCCATAAGGCGGGTTAGAGATAATCACTCCATTGATTTTATCAGAACGCAAATCCTGCACGCGCATCTGCTTAAAGGTAATATCTCCTGCAACCCCTGCTGCCTGAGCATTGACCTTAGCAATTTCCACCATGCGAGCATCGATATCACAGCCCATGATATCTAGCTCAAGCTCACGATCCACTTTCTTAGCTGCTTCAGTACGAACTTCTTGGATCAAGCGATCGCTAATCCAGTTCCATTCCTCAAAAGCAAAGGAGCGACGAAGACCAGGAGCCATCTTTCTAGCAATCATAACTGCCTCGATACAGAAAGTTCCTGAACCACAGGTCGGATCAATCAAGGGTTTGTCTGGATACCAGTTAGAGAGTTGCAAAATAGCTGCTGCCATGTTTTCCTTGATAGGAGCCCCACCTTTTTCGGTACGATAGCCACGTTTAAAGAGGCTAGTCCCTGTCGTATCAATCATGACAGTTACTACATCTTTGAGAATAGAAACCTCAATCTTAAACTCTGGGCCATTCTCCATCAGAGGAATACCTTCTGGGCGGGCGTAGTGTTTCTGCAATTTCTTAACAACGGCCTTCTTTGAAATAGCCTGAACACTGGGTTCATTGTGTAGTTTAGATTTCACACATTTGGCTTTTGAAATCGGAAATCGAGCTCCAAGTGGTAAATAATTTTCCCAATCTAGAGCGAAAACTCCCTGAAAGAGCTCTTCAAAAGTCTTAGCTGGGAAAGTTCCTACGATAATCTTGATACGGTCTGCCGCTCGAAGCCAGAGGTTGGTTTCGATGATGGCTTTCGCATCTCCTTGAAAACGAACACGTCCGTTTTCAACTTGACAATCGTAGCCCAACTCTCGCACTTCACGACCAACGACAGCCTCAAGACCAGCTGCAGCAGTAGCGATTAAATTAAATTCTTTTTTCATTTTCAGTCTTATAAGACCTTTCTGTATGTCCACTTTAAAAAATGAGGTTGAGAAAGTTTTCTCAGCCCCAACCTATATGCAATTTTCTATAAGCCATGTTTTGTTCCAGAAGTGACTAGGACCACTCCCTTCGATAATCATCTGTCTACCACTAACAACTTACAGCTGATAGCAGTCAGAGTACTACGTTCGTTTCCGTGTACTCCATGCCCCGACCGAAATTTGGGTTGCTAGCTTGAGGGGTTTACCGCGTTCCACTCTCTCTGTTTCCAGAAAGACTCCGTCACTGTGGCACTTTCAAGCCTACTCTGGCCTATCCAAAGACTTAGCCATTTCAACTGCCGTAACGATTTCTCGTCCCTAGGCTTATGGTTTCGCCTAGCACAAACACTACAGGCATCACAGCCTGTGCTAGCATGGACTTTCCTCATGAAAAGAAATTCTCCTCACGCGATTATCCAAAAATTGCACTTCTCAAATAAGCTCTTATAAATCAGAGTTATCCAAAATTTGTTTACCAAATACTTCTTTCTCAAGACGATTTAGACGTTTTAAAATATCAAAATTCGTCATAGAAGTTGTTGCTGTCATTTCAAGTGGTTCTGCTTGAACCGGTGCAGATTCAGGTTTGCGAGACAATTCTTCCTTCAACTCTGCAATTTCTTGACGGAGAGACTTGACTAAGGCAGCATAAGTTTCGTAGTCCTTGATGACATCGTCCAAAAATTCATCAACTTCAACCTTACTATATCCACGGACTTCACGTCCAAACTCTTGCTCGAAAATATCTTTTGCTGAAAAAATAATACTTGCCATCTCTCTCTCCATTCTCGGTTTCTAATAGTATTATTATATAAAAAAAGGCAAACAAAAATCAAGGTCAAAGCCTTACTTTTCAGAAAAATTTTCTGCCAGCTCATTTAGGCCTTCAAAGGTTAGCCTTTTTATACGATAACCTTCCTGATTTTTCATCAAATTGTCTATAAATTTTAATTTAGTCTCATTTTCTGGGTCATAGAAAAAATAAGCTAAATCAGTATTTTCCAGTAAAAATCGTTGGTAGTCTCGTAGTTGCCCCATATGTTCATATTTAGGATAGGCATATTTGACAAAATCGACCTGCTTAAATTGGCTAAGTTTAAGCTGATTCGCTTCATTCCAATTTTCCCCGTGTGTTTCAAAATCAAAAATGGTCGCTAGGCTAAAATCATATTCGTCTTTCATTTCATTTGCGACATCAAGCACCCAAGATTCAAATCCCAAGTTTCCTGTAAAGACCAGCCATTTAATCCCTTCTTCTGCTAAACTTTCTAAATCACGGCGAATGGCTTTCTTTATAACTTTTAACCTGATATCTTTTTCATTAAATAAACCCAAGTCAAAATTAGAATATCCCATAATTAAAGCTGTAGTCATTTTTACACCTTTCTTTCTATTTTTATGGTATAATAGAGTGATGTTATTGTACCAATAAGGAGAAATATGGTCAACTATCCTCATAAAATTTCATCAAAAAAAAGCCAAACATCCATTTCTCAACCAAAAAATTTCGCAAATCGAGGAATGACTTTTGAAAAGATGATTAACGCTACAAACGACTACTATCTGACGCATGGTATGGCAGTTATCCATAAAAAGCCAACGCCTGTTCAGATTGTTCGAGTAGACTATCCTCAACGTAGTCGAGCCAAAATTGTAGAAGCCTATTTTAGACAAGCTTCCACAACAGATTACTCTGGCGTATATAGAGGACATTACATTGACTTTGAAGCCAAGGAAACGCGGCAAAAAAATGCTATCCCAATGAAGAACTTCCATCTTCACCAGATTCAACATATGGAACAAGTTCTAGAACAGCAGGGCATTTGCTTCGTACTGCTTCATTTTTCTTCTCGACAAGAAACTTATTTGTTGCCGGCACTTGATTTGATTCGCTTTTATCATCAAGATAAGGGCCAAAAATCAATGCCACTTGGATATATTCAAGAATACGGATATTTAATAAAGCAAGGAGCTTTCCCTCAAATTCCCTATCTCGATATTATCAAAGAACATTTACTAGGTGGTAAAACAAGATGAATAAACAAACCATTCTGCGATTCTTAAAGTATATTGGAATTACATTTCTTACCTTATTTATCGCATTATTTCTATTGGGTGGAGGTATCTTCCTCTACTTTGTTAGCAAGGCTCCAGCCTTATCTGAAAGTAAATTAGTTGCGACAACCTCTAGCAAGATTTATGACAATAAAAACGAACTGATTGCTGACCTTGGATCTGAACGTCGCGTAAATGCCCAAGCAAATGAAATTCCTACTGACTTAGTCAAGGCAATTGTGTCTATCGAAGACCACCGTTTCTTTGACCATAGAGGTGTTGATACCATTCGTATCATGGGGGCGGCATTGAGAAACCTCCAAGGGAAAGGAGGGCTCCAAGGGGCTTCAACCTTGACTCAGCAATTGATTAAATTAACTTATTTCTCTACTTCAACTGCCGATCAAACCTTGTCACGTAAAGCCCAAGAAGCTTGGCTAGCCGTTCAATTAGAGCAAAAAGCAACCAAGCAAGAAATCCTGACCTACTACATCAACAAAGTCTACATGTCTAACGGTAACTATGGAATGCAAACCGCAGCCGAAAATTACTATGGAAAAGACTTGAAGGATTTAAGCTTGCCACAGTTAGCACTCCTAGCCGGAATGCCTCAAGCACCAAACCAATATGATCCATATTCCCACCCAGAAGCTGCTCTAGAGCGTCGTAACTTGGTACTTTCAGAAATGAAGGGACAGAAATATATCAGTGCAGAAGATTACGAAAAAGCTATTAATACGCCTATCACTGACGGACTTCAAAGCTTGAAGTCAGCCAATAGTTACCCTGCCTATATGGACAACTACCTCAAAGAAGTAATCGACCAAGTCGAACAAGAAACGGGCTACAACCTTCTTACCACAGGTATGGAAGTCTATACTAATGTCGACAAAAATGTTCAACAGAGACTTTGGGATGTTTACAATACAGATGAGTACGTTGCTTATCCAGATGATGAACTTCAAGTAGCTTCCACTATCGTGGATGTAACAAATGGTAAAGTCATTGCTCAGTTAGGTGCCCGTCACCAATCAAGTAATGTATCTTTCGGAATCAACCAAGCCGTTGAAACCAATCGTGACTGGGGTTCTACTATGAAACCAATCACTGACTATGCTCCCGCTTTAGAATATGGAGTCTATGACTCTACTGCTTCTATTGTACATGATGTCCCTTATAACTATCCTGGCACTGATACTCCAGTCTACAACTGGGATCATGGCTACTTTGGAAACATTACAATCCAGTATGCTCTTCAACAATCACGAAATGTCACAGCCGTTGAAACTTTGAATAAGGTCGGTCTAGATAAGGCTAAAGCCTTCCTTAATGGGCTTGGTATTGATTACCCAAGCATACACTATGCTAACGCCATTTCAAGTAATACAACAGAATCTAACAAACACTACGGTGCAAGTAGTGAAAAAATGGCTGCTGCTTATGCCGCCTTTGCTAATGGTGGTATTTACCACAAACCAATGTATATCAATAAAATCGTCTTCAGTGATGGTAGTGAAAAAGAATTTTCTGATGCTGGTACACGAGCTATGAAAGAAACTACTGCCTATATGATGACCGAAATGATGAAAACTGTTTTAGCTTACGGAACCGGACGTGGTGCTTACCTACCATGGCTTCCACAAGCAGGTAAGACAGGTACTTCTAACTATACTGATGACGAAATTGAAAAGTATATCAAGAACACTGGCTACGTAGCTCCAGATGAAATGTTTGTAGGTTATACTCGTAAGTATTCTATGGCTGTATGGACTGGTTACTCAAATCGTTTAACTCCAATCGTTGGAGATGGTTTCCTAGTTGCTGCTAAGGTTTATCGCTCAATGATATCGTATCTATCAGAAGATGATCAACCTGGAGATTGGACGATGCCAGACGGCCTGTTCCGAAATGGAGAATTCGTCTTCCAGAACAACGCGAAGAACACATGGAATAATTCAGCAACACAACAAACACAAACGGTAGAAACTCCAAGCACAACAGCTGAAAGTTCAACTACACAGGCAAGTACGACGGTTGGTCAACAACCCAATAATGCTCCAGCAACTGATCCTAATCAAGGACAAGCTGGCCAGGCTGTTCAACCGACACAACCAGTACAACCAACGCCACAAAATCCACAAGTTCAACAACCACAACAGTGAGATGAAAGAAAATCCTGAGAATAAAAACTCAGGATTTTTTGGCTCTATAATATTTGTAGTGGGTAAATCCCCTATGGATATTATGGAGCCTATTTTGTTGTAGAAAAAAAGTCCCA